>JAPLKG010000011.1:300000-436827 GCA_026388185.1 Candidatus Eisenbacteria bacterium
GGTATCTGCCGCACTCACGATCGCGGAGACCGGTCACCTTGTGTTTGCGACGTTGCACACGAACTCGACCTTCGAGTCCGTGAATAGAATCGTGGATGTTTTTCCCTCCGAACAACAGGAACAGGTGTTCTCTCAACTCGCGTTTGTTCTGGAGGGTGTGGTGAGGCAGCAGCTCATTCCGAGGATGCGTGGATCAGGAAGGGTGCTGGTCACTGAAATTCTGGTCTGCACCCCGGCTGTCAGGGCAGTGATTCGAGAAGGAAAGATACATCAAATATACAGTCTCATGCAGGCGGGGCAAAAATACGGGATGCAGACGATGAACCAAGCGCTCTACAAGGCATACATGTCGAAACAGATTTCCCTTGACGACGCCATCGGACGCAGCTCGGACGTGAAAGAGCTCGAGCAGATGATGGGTAAGAGTGTGGCATTCGCAGCGTAGAAAGGACTGAGAAACATGGCTACCTTCGTGTGGAAAGGAAAGAGCATGGCCGGTGCGCTGCAGTCTGGCGAAGCGATCTTCGACACGCAGGACGAGGTCGTGAGCTTTCTGAGAAGAAAGAGAATTGCGATAACCTCGATAGCGGAGAAGCCGAAGGATCTGAAGATCTCGTTTGCCGTCCGGAAAAAGGTGGGCACGAAGGACCTTGCTGTTTTCACCAGGCAGTTCGCCACGATGATAAACGCGGGGCTTCCGCTCGTGCAATGTCTGGAGATCCTGTCCAAGCAGACGGAAAAACCGTACTTTCGAAACATAATCACGGAAACGATGCACGACGTGGAATCCGGTGCGACGCTCGCGGGGGCGCTCGGCAAACACAGGAAGGTCTTCGATGATCTGTTCGTGAACATGGTGAAGGCTGGTGAGGAGGGAGGCATTCTGGACGACATACTTCTGAGGCTTGCGACCTACATCGAGAAGGCAGAGGCACTCAAACGCAAAGTGAAGAGTGCCATGATGTACCCGCTCGTGGTCTTGGTTGTCGCACTGGGAGCAACGACTTTCATGCTGCTCTTTATCATTCCGACCTTCGCCAGGATGTTCACCGATTTCGGAGGGCAACTGCCGATTCCCACGCGCATCGTTCTTGCGATGAGTAATATGCTGAGGCATTACTGGTGGGCGCTGGGCGGGGGTCTGGTAGGGGCAATCGTAGGCTTCAGGCAGTTCTACCAGTCCGCGTCCGGTAGGATGACGATTGATAGACTTCAATTGCGAGTTCCGGTCCTGGGGGAAGTATTGAGGAAGGCAAGCGTGGCCAGATTTACGCGCACGCTGGGCACTCTAGTCAAGAGCGGTGTTCCGATTTTAACCGGGTTGGAGATCACTGCTAACACCGCCGGTAACAAGGTCATCAGTGAGGCGATCCTTCAAACGAGGGCGAGCATCCGAGAGGGCGAGACACTGGCAGCTCCGTTGAAGGCCTGTGACATCTTTCCCGCCATGGTCGTTCAGATGATTGCCGTGGGTGAGGAGACCGGGGCTCTTGACGAGATGCTTCGTAAGATAGCCGACTTCTATGATGACGAAGTCGACACTGCAGTGGACACCCTTACCTCCGTCATAGAACCGGTGATGATCGTGGTAATGGGCGTCCTGGTCGGCGGCATGGTCATTGCCATGTACCTGCCGATGTTCAAACTCGTGACACTAGTTGCTGGCTAATTGCTGACTGGCTTGAGTCTGGAGGTAACGTGCGTCCGCGTTGCGAGCCTTTCGGGGCATCGTCCTCACGTCATTTCGCGCACGGGCAGGGCGAGAAGCCCGACGTCAAGAACGTCCTGTCGTTGGTAGTGGCCCGGCCGATAGTGCTGACCCTGGCCGTGGGTTTTGGAATTGCACTTGATCGGGGATCATTCGTTTCAGGGACAGAAGGCGGAGTACGAATTCTGGTTTCCTGTTACATCCTGACGGGACTGTACTTCCTGCTGGCACGACTTCGCGTTCGTACTGCCGTTCATCTGGCACTTCAGATCGTGGCGGACGGCCTCCTGGTAACGGGGCTTGTCTTTATGACGGGCGGGTCCACCAGCCAGTACGTGCTGCTCTACTTCGTCCTTATTCTCTACGCCAGTATGTATTTGTCCTTCCGCGGGGCACTGGCCGCAGGCGCGCTCTCTGCCGGAGGGTATTCGCTTACATGGTGGCCGCAGCTCTTGCCGGGGGGAGCGCCCCAGCTCGGCCATGACGTCTCGGAGGCGACGCTCAAGATACTGTTTCACGGTATCCTATTCTTGACTGTGGGTCTGCTCGGAGGTTTCCTCGCAAGAAGGGCCGAGCAGCAGGGCAGAAGGCTCGCGGACACCACGAACGAACTCCACAGGATGAAGCTCAATACGGACGTGATACTTCGGAGCATGGTGAGTGGTCTCATGTCGATTGACAGCGAGGGGAAAGTCGTCCACTTCAACAGGGCAGCGTCAAGCATCCTGGGCATTGCTCCCGGACTGGTCCAGAACCGGCATTTCGAGGAAGTCCTCGGCCCCGGGATGTCCGCGATCGTACAACTACTGCGGCGCGGGCTTGATGAAGGCGTCAGCGTGTTGAGAGGGGAAGTCGAGGTGGTCTCCGGAGACGGGAGAAAAGTTCCCTTGGGGATCACGACAAGCCTCGTCACCACGGAGTCCGGCAAGAGAGCGGGAGTCATCGCCCTCTATCAGGACCTGACCGACGTGAAGAAGGTCGAAGAGAACGTGAAGCGACAGGAAACGCTTGCCGCACTTGGCCAGTTCTCGGCCGGCATAGCACACGAGATTAGAAATTGTCTCAGCCCCATAATTGGTTCCGTCGAGCTCTTGAGGAACGAGCTGTCTCTGGACTCCGATTCGCAACGGCTCATGAATCTGATTCTCAAGGAGACCGACCGGCTGGAAGGCTTCCTGAACGAACTGCTCTTCTACGCGAGGGCCAAAGCTCTTGATCTGAGGGAAGTCAATTTGCAGCAGCTCATCGAGGAGACTGTCGAAATCGTTCGGCGCCATCCCGCTCATTCGGAGCGAAAGAATCTGAGCTGCGAGTTTCACGCTCCGGGTGCGTGCTTGGAACTGGACGCGGAACAGATGAAGAGAGTTTTTGTAAATCTTGCCGTGAACGCGCTTGAAGCCATTGAGGATGACGGACAGCTCACGATCAGGACGTACTTGGACGAGGGCGGACCGAGGGGGAACGGGAAATCAAACACGTCCGTCACTGTGGAGTTTGATGACAACGGTGTCGGTATCCCTCCCGAGAACCTGCAGAGTGTATTTGAGCCTTTCTACTCTACAAAGGGGGCGGGTACCGGGTTGGGTCTCAGCATCGCACAGCGAGTGGTTGAGAGGCATAACGGGAGACTGTCGATCGAGAGCCAGGCCGGCAGGGGCACCAAAGTGCGGGTTCATATTCCGCACGTTACTGCCGATAGAATGAGTACAGCTTGCCTTAGCCACAAAGCAACATGAGGTGAAACGAGATGGCAGGAGAAAAGATTCTGGTTGTGGACGACGACGACAGCATGTGTCAGTTCCTTTCCATTCTGCTCAAGAAGGAAGGGTTCGAGGTCACGACGGTGAAGGACGGACAATCCGCGATCCAGAAGGTGAGGGAGGATAATTTCGACGTCGTGATAACAGACATAAAGATGCCAGGCATGGATGGCCTGCAGGTCCTCGACCAGATCAAGGCAGTAAATCCGAGCACACCCGTGGTCATCATGACCGGCTTTGCGTCTCAGAAGACGGCGATAGACGCGGTAAACAAAGGGGCCTTTCAGTACCTGGAGAAGCACGCGAACAACGAGGAAGTAAAAATCGTTGTGAGGAATGCGATAGAAATGAAAAAAGTGCAGAATCAGAATATCTTCCTCAAGAAGCAGTTGCGAAAGTGGCACGACAACAAGGAAATCATCGGAAACAGCGAGGAGATGGCCAAGGTTTTTAGGACCATCGAGAAGGTCGCAGATACCGACAGCACGATCCTGATATACGGCGAGAGTGGGACCGGGAAGGAACTCATCGCCAAGGAGATTCACTACAGAAGCGGGCGAGCGAACGGCTCGTTTGTCTCAATAAACTGCGGAGCCCTTCCCAAGGACCTGCTTGAGAGCAATCTGTTCGGGCACGTACGGGGTTCTTTCACGGGCGCCGTGAGAGATCAAGAGGGACTTCTCAAGGTTGCCGAGGGAGGGAGCTTCTTCCTGGACGAGGTGAGCGAGATGCTTCCCGCGACTCAGGTGAAGCTCTTGCGCGCGTTGCAGGAAAGAGAAATTATACCAGTGGGCGGGAACAAGCCGATAAAGATCGACGTTAGGCTGATCGCGGCCACGAACGCAGATCTTGAAAGAATGGTCGCCGAAGGCAGGTTCCGTGCGGACTTGTTCTATCGGCTGAACGTGATTCCCTTGAGACTTCCGCCTTTGAGGGAACGGCGCGACGACATCCCGATGCTGGTGGACTACTTTCTGAAGAAGCTCACCCAAAGCGGTCACGAGAAAGACATATCCAAAGAGTGCATGGAGCGGTTGTGCGCCTACGAGTGGCCGGGCAACGTGAGAGAGCTTGAGAACGTAATAGAGAGGGCCTACGTGCTTGATGAAAACGGGGTGATCGCTCCTCAAGACCTGCCGGATAAGATCAGGGACAGGAGCGCCAGGCGAGGAAGCCTCGTCATCGACTCTCCGAATCTCACGTTGGAAGAGCTCGAGAAGGAATACATACTCAAGGTGCTCAATTACACTAGTTGGCAGAAAAAGAAGGCCTCTGAGATACTGGGCATAAACCCATCCACGCTATACAGGAAACTCCAGACCTACGGAATCGATCAACACGAGGAACTGGAGGTAATTGCAAAATGACATGCAGGCGGTGCGGCGTTGCACAAAGCAGCAGGCGATTGCGCCCTGCAAGCATGACGTGGCCGGGATGTCTCCATCTCGCCTGACCTGCTTTTCATCCAACCAGCTAATTTCTTGCGACACCACACATTGCGACCTAACAGGAATGTCTCTGGCCTTGGCATATTAGTTGCTCAAAGAGCATGTGGAACATGACTGAATACCAAGAAGAAAGGAGGTGTACTTAATGATTAGAAACAGCAAGGGCTTCACCCTTATTGAGCTAATGATCGTGGTGGTGATCATAGGAATTCTGGCAGCGATAGCGATTCCTAACTTCATTGCCATGCAGGCCCGTGCGAAGGAGGCTTCCGTAAAGTCGAACTGCCATACGGTTCAGCTTGCTGCTGAGGACTACGCCGTTCAGCACGATGGCGTGTACGCCGGGGCGGTTGCAGACGTAATCGCATTGCTTCCTGGCGCTGGGGCCCTTCGCAACCCGTTCACCAGGGCTGCGACAGAGCCCGTCCACGCTGCTGCTGCCACCGAGGGCCAGACAGGCTACGTGGAAATAGCTGCAGGCGGAGCGAACGTCGGCTACACAATCACCGGCTTCGGGAAGACGGCGCTCGTCATTACGCTCTCAAGTGGCACGTAGAGGCCCCTTGGATTGCAGGGGTGACTGACTGTCTAGTCAGCCACCCCTTTTTTTTGCCTGATCCTGCTGCGTGCTCGGTTCTCTGGTCTGGTCGTCCTGCCAGGGTGTGGTTGTGACGTGCGGAGACCAGCCGACAAGGTTGTTTCCGCTGCCCGCGCAGCCGCCCTGCGTGGCATGCTAATTGCTCAAAAGAAGATGGTCGGGACTCTCTCTGAGCGGTGGTGAGATCTGGCAACCATGGCCGTTTCTCAGCCGACGCCGGAGGAAGAGGAGACAAAGCGCCATGGGTGTCCTATGGGTGTCCTAAGTGAGAGAGGGGGCAGCGAAAGAGAGATGAGCGTAAGCAGCGCGGAATCGACGTTGGGGCTGCAAGAAGAGACTACTTGGCAGGAAGGTGAAAGAAGAGTTGCCATCGAGGCCAGGGGTCTTGTGAAAGTTTTTACCAGCCCCTTCACACGTCAGAAGAAATGGGCCCTCAGGGGATTGAACCTCCAAGTGTACGAGGGGGAGGTTTTTGGGTTTCTGGGTCCAAACGGCGCGGGCAAAACGACCACGATGAAGCTCATGCTGGGGCTCTTGTTGCCCACGAGCGGGACAATCACGCTGTTCGGAATGGATCCGGGCGACCCCGCCTCACGCAGGGAGGTCGGGTTCCTTCCGGAAAACCCCAGCTTCTACGATTGCCTCACGCTTGGCGAGTTCTTGAGACTCTGCGCCGCGCTCTCGGGAATCACTTCCAAGAGAGAAATGGAAAGGCGGATGGCGGAGTCTCTCTTCATTTCGAGATTGGTGAAAGAGGAAAACACCCGATTGAGGAAATTTTCCAAGGGGATGCTGCAGCGGGTCGGTCTGGCGCAGGCTCTCATCAATAATCCCAAGCTCGTCGTGCTCGACGAGCCGTTGAGCGGGCTCGACCCGATAGGAAGAAAGGAATTTCGCGACGCCATCCTCGGCCTGAAACAGGAGGGAAAGACCGTCTTCTTCAGTTCTCATATCATTCCCGACGTCGAGCTGATATGCGACAGAGTAGGCATAATAAACGACGGCTCGTTGGAGAGGGTCGGGCACATCAGCGATCTGGTGCCGGGAGAGGCAAAAAGCATAGAGATCGCGGTCAAGGATCTGAGAGAAGAAACAGCCTGCGCACTCGATGCCCACGTGGAGCAGATGGAGTGTGTAGGCGATACCACGATAATCAGACTCAAGAACTCGGAACTGGCCACGATGGTCATTGGAAAGTTGGCAAGGGATGGAGCCAGGATTCTCTCGGTGACTCCCCAGAAGGAGTCACTGGAATCGCTATTTCTCAGAGAGATCACCCGGAAGTCAGGCAAAGAAGAGTCGAGAGAGCTCACTCTTGTTTGAACCGGACGGCATTCCGTCGGGCGAAGAGTCACAGGGAGCAGCATGACGAGAGTAATTGCGATAGCAGGAAATACCTTCAGAGAGGCCTTGAGAGACAAAGCGCTCTATGTCTTGCTCGTGTTTTCCGCGGTCCTTGTAGTGAGCACGCGCATAATGAGCCCGTTGGCCCTGGGAGAGGGGGTCAAAATCACGAAGGACCTCGGCCTTTCTGCAATCTCCTTCTTCGGAATGCTCGCCATCATAGTGATGGGGGCGGGTCTCGTTCACAAAGAGATAGACAGAAAAACCATCTTCGTGATTCTCTCCAAACCGGTCGCGAGACACGAGTTCATCTTGGGCAAGTTTCTCGGAATGGCTGACGCCTTGATCGCAATGGTCGTGCTCATGCTTATCGTCCTGCAAGGGACACTTCTGATTTCGAGGGCGGGGCTTGACGTTCTCGTCTTGAAGGCCGGCTTTCTCACTTACATAGAACTTCTCCTGATGACCTCGATAGCGGTACTGTTTTCCTCGTTCAGCACGACGGGCATGAGCACGATCTTTACCTTTGCTTTCTACGTGGTCGGCCATTTCAGCGGGGACGTTCTTGCGTTCGGCGCGAGACTGCCATCGGCCTTCGCGCAACACGCGTGCCAATTTCTTTACTACGTGCTTCCCGACCTACAACTCTTCAACGTCAGAGGCATGGTCGTGCACGGGGTCGACGTTCCTACCGAGCGCATCCTCGCGGCGACTGCATACGGTCTACTTTACAGCCTGGGCGCGCTTCTACTCTCCACAGTAGTGTTCTCGAGGAGGGACTTCAAGTAATGAGGTTCTCCGTGAGAAGTGCGCTGAGAGACGTGGCCCTCGTGGTTCTGGCCCTGGGGTTGATGAGCGGGGGAATCTGTATCAAGAAGGAGATGGCCAAGAAGACGGAGCCGCAGCCGGGAGAGGAATTGATGTACTTCCCGTCGGGAACGTTCGTGAGGCAGACCGCACTGGGTCAGGAGTGCACTCTGGCTGACGTCGCCTGGCTGAGGGCGATCCAGTACTACGGTCAGCACAGGCTCACGGACAGAAGATACGAGATGATTGGTCACATATCCGACATCGTGACGACGCTGGACCCCGGATTCATTCAGGCCTACGTTTTCGGAGCCATGGTGCTCTCTCAGGACGCGGGCAGGCCTCGCGACGGTCTGGCGCTCCTGAGAAAGGGGATGCTAAGCAACCCCGACGACTGGCTCCTTGCATTTGAGACGGGTTTCATCTACTATACCGTGCTTCGCGACTATCGGAGTGCCGGAAGGTACTTCGCTCTCTCTTCCAAGCTGCCTGACGCTCCGGAGTTTACATCACGCTTCGCAGCATTCGTAGAGGAACGAGCAGGTCACACCGAGACGGCGTTGGAACTCTGGGAGGAGGCCGCGGCTTCAACTCACAATAAGTACATCAAGGAAATGGCTGAGGAGAAGATCGCAGAGCTGAAGGACGAGCTTGAAAGGGAAAGACTGGATCGGGAACGCTCCCTCTAACGGGTGACGGGGACGCGCTCATCGCGCTCGCTCAAGCACGGCGGGCGTCTTACCTCGTCGCCGGTTGTCATTATCTTCAAGATACACTTGAAGGGAGTCTTTGTGATGGATTTTGTCCTGCTGTTCATAGCCGGGCTTGCGATCGGGAGTTTTCTAAACGTCTGCATTCACAGAGTGCCCCGCAGGATTTCGGTGTGTTTTCCCTCTTCGCATTGTCCTTTGTGCAAGACCCCCATTCGTCCGATGGACAACATACCCGTTTTCAGCTTCCTCATTCTGAAGGGAAGATGCAGACACTGCGGCGCGCGAATTCGATGGCAATATCCTGTCGTGGAACTCGCGTCGGGCCTCTTGCTCCTGCTCAGCTACTTCAAGTTCGGATTTTCGTTCGAGCTCCTTCTGTACTACGCATTCTGTTGCGCGCTCGTGGTGATCACATTTGTTGATCTGGAGTTCAGGATAATACCGGACACCATCACTCTTCCTTTCATGGTGTTGGGGTTGGCGGGCAGCGTCTTCTCCGGTCTGGGTTTGGCACAGAGTCTTCTCGGGATCATCGTCGGCGGAGGAAGCCTGACGCTCGTAGGTTACGTCTACACGAAGATAACCAAGGTGGAGGGGATGGGAGGAGGCGACGTAAAGCTCACGGCGATGATGGGTGCCTTTCTTGGGTGGAAAGCAGTCCTGATTGTCATATTTGTCGCCTCTCTCGCGGGCTCTGCACTCGGCATTGTCCTGATGCTGATGTTCCGCATGAGTCGTAGGACGCCGATTCCCTTCGGGAGTTTTCTCGCGCCGGTAGGTATCGTCGTTCTCCTTTGTTGGAGCCGTCTCGTCGAGTGGTATCTTTCCAACGCGGGAATCGGCCACTGAGCTCACGTTACGGAGAACTCGGCACGTCGCCCAACCCTGTGCGGAGGAGAATGCCGCCGGCGGCGAGAGCGGGATTTTCCGCTTGACACATGGTACCCCCTTTGTTAGCGTGGGCCCACTAGAGAGAAAGCGGGAATTTGTAAGTCACAAATCGGAAACGAGGCAGAGATGCTCGGTAAGAAGAAATCCTCCGTGGGCCTGGACATCGGCAGCAGTGCCATAAAACTCGCCGAACTGGAAGAGGCAGCGGACGGGATGAGACTTGTAACATTCGGGATCGCCGAGCTCTTGCCGGAGGCCATCGTTGACGGCGAGATCATGGATCGGCAGAGCGTCGTGGATACGATCCGCAACGTTGTCGAGGAAAAGGGCATCAAGAATAGGCGCGTGGCAACGGCGGTATCGGGTCGCGCGGTGATCGTCAAGAAGATCGTCATGGACCGTCTCAGCGAAGAGGACACTCGGGAGGCGATATACTGGGAAGCCGAACAGCATGTGCCTTACGACGTGAGCGATGTCGTGCTTGACTTCCAGATTCTCAAGACCGACATCGGACCCAAACAGATGCAAGTACTCCTGGTCGCAGCCAAGAGAGAGATGGTCAACGTTCATGCTCACATAATAAAGGAAGCGGGTCTGATCCCGGAGCTCATAGACGTGGATGCCTTTGCAGTGCAAAATGCGCTGGAGGCGAACTATGATTTCGCGCCGGAAGACGTAGTCGCACTCATCAACGTGGGCGCCGAGAGAACCAACATCAGCATAGTGAAAGACGGAATTCCTCACTTCACCAAGGATCTCTCGCTTGGAAGTCACACTGTGGTCGAAGCGCTTCAGAGAGAGCACGGCCTTTCCCACGACGAGGCAACCAAGGTCCTCAAGGGCCAGTCTGAGGGCGCTCATAACTATAATATTCCCCAGTTCGTTCAAGTGGCGTGCGACGACCTGGTCGTGACACTCGATAGGGCACTCGCATATCTCAAGACGTCAGGCGAAGCGGGGGCCCTCACAAGGCTATTCTTGAGCGGCGGGAGCTCTCGTCTGCAGGGTCTCAGGGAGCTTCTGGCGGAGAAATTCAACGTTCCGGCCGACATAGCAAATCCTCTTTCGAAAATCAATTGTGACTCGTCGCTTTTCGAGGGTGGTGATCCCTCAACGGTAGCTCCCGTGCTTACGGTGGCAATCGGGCTTGCGCTGCGAAGGGCGGGAATCCAATGATAAAGATTAACGTTCTTCCCATCGAGCTACGAACCAAGAAGAGAGTAATGACCATTCCCCACGTGGGGAACATGGGCTTCGTCGCTCTCGTTGGTGGAGTAGTGGCCTTGATCATCATAACCTCCTTGGTGGAGGGAATGCGAATCGGAAGCCTGAAGGGCAGGATTGCCGAGGCCGAGGGTCAGGCGGCACAATTGAGGCCGCAGATCGAGCAGATCGAGAGGCTCACGGCAGAGCGCGCAGAGCTTGACGCGCACATGAGAGTCATTACCGAGCTGGAGAACAGTCGAGCCTTTGAGGTTATGTTGCTTGCCGAGCTCAACAAGCGGATTCCAGAACACCTCTGGCTCACCTCGTATTTCCGATCCGATCCCAACACTGTCGTCCTTGAGGGGGTCACGTTCTCCAACCTGATAGTTGCCGATTTCATGACGCGACTTGAGCGTTCCGTTCTCTTTCAGAATGTGGACCTCACCATAGCTGAGAGAGGCAAGATCGATGAGATGGACGTCGTCAAGTTCTCCTTGTCGTCAGGTGTGAGGCCGGAGTAAGAGGCAGAGATGGACCTCAGAAATCCGAAACATCAGAAGATGCTGATGGGGGTGGTGCTTCTGGCCGCCCTGCTCTATCTGTACTTCCTGGCGTCGTTCTTGCCATTCGGATTCAGAGCTCAGGCCTCCAAGTACAACGAGCTGAAGCAGCATTACGAGAAACTGACGTTGGATTTGTCCAAGGCGAGGCAACTGGTCGGCAATTTGCCCAGACTGAAGAAAGAATACGAAGAGCTGCACGAGTCGTGGCTGCTCGCGAAGGAGCTCCTGCCGGAAGAGAAGGAGCTTGCGACCCTGCTGAGCAGGGTCACGATCGCGGGCCAGCAGTCTGGCGTCAAGTTCACGCTCTTCAAGCCCAATCCTCCTGTGGATCGCGGCTACTATGTAGAGCACCCCGTTGAGGTAAGCGTCGTGGGCGGTTTCCACGAGACGGCTGCCTTCCTCAGCGAGATCGCGAATCTTTCCAGAATAGTGAACGTTTCCGGGTTGAAGCTTGCGTCCTACACTGGAGGCAAGCCTGACGAGGTGGTTCAGGCCACGTTTATCGCCTCGGCCTACACGCTAACAAGAGGTGTTTCGGATGTCCGCACGATTCCCACGGGCAAGTAGGGCCCGCATAGTTTGTCTGCTTTGCATGTTTCTTGTGACGACGTGTGTTGTTGTCGTGCTGGAAGCGACAGAGGCCGCAGATAAGACGGCTGGGGCGGGCATCAGAAGAGCAGGCGAGCCCGAACTCCTGCTTTCGAGACCCCGGTTTATATATTCGAGCTTGGGTAACAGAGACCCATTTGTGTCGCTCATTGGCGGTGAGTTCCAAGGAGAAGGCGCAACCGGTCTAGTGAGTGTCGGAGACATGGAGTTGGTGGGCATTCTGTGGGGAAGCAAGGAAAAACTTGCGATGGTTGAGGACAGTCGTGGAAGAGGTTATGCGTTGCGAGTAGGCGACGCGGTGATCGGCGGTGTGGTGACAGACATTACCAAGGACAGCCTCACGATTTCGCAGACTTTCTATGGAGAGACGCAGACTGTAGTAATACGCATGAAAGGCAAAGAGGGTGAGCGCAATGAGAAATAGGTTCGAAAGCGGCTTTCTGATCCTGATGGTAGCCGTGCCCTTCCTGTGGGCAGCGCCCCTTGGAGGCGCCGATCTGTGTCAGGTGGAAGGCATCACGGTTGCTCAGAAGGGAGACGTCTCGGAGGTAGTGATCAGCGCCAGTGCACCGCTGTCCTACAGAGATTTTGCCCTCTCGAACCCGCCGAGAATCGTCGTTGACTGTTTTGACGCATTGTATGCCTCGAGTTCTCCCGTCGAGGTGCCCTCCGGCCTTGGGATCAGTGAGATAAGGGCGAGTCAGTGGCCGGGTGAACCTGGCCGGAACATAACTAGAGTCGTCGTCGAGCTCGGTTCGGAGAGGTCATATTCGCTCAGCACAACCGAGAAGGGGCTGATCATTGTGATTGGGAAGAAGACGGCCGAACCCAAGTCCGTTAAGTCTTCAAATCACAATTCTGATCCGCCCACGAGTCGCAATGGGCTAGTCTCGCTTGATGTCCAGGGGGCCGACATCAACACCGTGATGCGCAGCCTGGCTGAATTCGGCGGCAAGAACATCGTCTGCAACAAGGCGGTGAAGGGGGTCGTCTCGGTGCGGCTCAAGGCCATGCCCTGGAGGGACGCTCTTGACATCATCTTGAGAACTCAAGGTCTCTCATACGTGGAGGAACAGGGTGTCTTGCGTGTTGCCACGGCGGAGGAGCTTCGTAACGAGGAAATAGACAAGCAGACCGCCGAGAGAAAGAAAGAGGAGTTGCTGCCGCTGATAATGGAGAGAGTGGAGGTCAAGTTCGCCAACGCCGCGGAGCTCAAGGTGTCTCTCGAGAAAATGCTGACCAGGCGAGGCTACATCGAGGTTGACCAGAGGACCAATTCACTCATCATCACGGACATAGCAGACAGAGTGGCCAGTGCCGAGAGTATGGCAAGGGAACTCGACTCCATGACGCCGCAGGTCGAGATTACGGCCAAGTTGGTCGACGTCGACGTCAGCGTAGCCAGAAACCTCGGAGTCGTCTGGAGCGCTGAAGACATGGACATCGGGAAGCAGAACGTCAGCGAGGACATATCCGTGGATGCCGATATTGAGAACCCTGCCGGCACGCTGAGGATAGGCGCAATCAGGGACTACGTAACGCTGGACGCAACGCTTCACGCGCTCGAGACGCAGAACAAGGCGGACATAATCTCGAACCCGAGGATCACGACGGTGAACAATCGAGAGGCCTCGATCCTGGTCGGGAAAGAGATTCCATTGATTGTCCAGGACAACGCTGGGAATCCGATAACGCAATTGAAGAAGATAGGAATCACTCTCAGGGTTACCCCGCACATAAACTCCGAGAAAGACATAACGCTTGACATCCATCCGGAGGTCAGCGATCTGTCCTCCGCTTCGACCGTCCAAGGCGGAGTCATCATAAACACGACCGAAGCCGACACGAGGGTGATCGTGCAAGACGGTGAGACCGCGGTGATAGGAGGCCTCATCAGAGAGAACACGACCAAAGACAAGAGCGGCGTGCCCATTCTTCAACACATTCCGTTGCTTGGCTTCTTGTTCAGATCGTCGAACGACGTGAAAAGCAAGCGAGAGCTTCTGATTTTCATAACCCCGAGGATCGTTCCGGTTTCGTCCCATTCTTCACCTCAATAGACGGCGCCTTTGCGATGATCGTGCGGTCCCTGTCTGTTCGACCAGACGGACAGGGACTCTCTTTGCCTGCCTCCAGTCCGTTTCCGACACACGGTGCAGCTCCACCCTCGGCCCAGTAGCGTCGGTCTTCTTGAGCCAACTCGTTTTCTCGGTGCCCGCAGCTTGACAGGGCATGTTCTCTCTGCAAGAATACTTGAAACGGAGGGCGCAATGCGCATCACAGCGGGCACTCTGAGAGGCAGGAGCGTTGCCACGCGTCCCGGGAAAGCGATCAGGCCGACGTCGGGTAGGGTGAGAGAGGCGATCTTCAACTTGCTGCAGAACCGAATCGACGGTGCGAGAGTGCTTGACCTCTTTGCCGGCGCCGGGGCACTCGGAATAGAGGCGTTGAGCAGGGGAGCGGCCTTTGTGCTGTTCGTGGACTCTTCCGGGACAGCGCGAAGGATCATTGAGAGAAACCTCAGACAGCTTGAGATCGAGGAGCGCGGACGGGTTTTCTGCTGTGAAGCGGGGAAGGCCGTAGAGGCCCTTTCCCAGAATGGTGAGAAATTCCAAGTGGTTTTCATGGATCCTCCGTACGGGCAGGGATTGGCGCATGCCGGTCTTCAAGCCGTTGCGGACGGAGGCATTCTCGCTCAAGATGGCGTAGTTATAGTGGAGCACGACAAGAGGGAGCAGCTCGCCGGCGAACATGGTATCCTGCGACTCAAGACCAAGAAGCGCTATGGCGACACTCAGGTATCCGTGTTTGTGATGGTTCCAAAAGGAGGTAGTGGATGAAAAAGGCCCTCTTTCCAGGCACCTTCGATCCTGTTACTAACGGGCACATTGATTTGATGGAAAGGGCGCTCAGACTATTTGACCGGCTCACAGTCGCTGTCGGCCACAGGGGCGAAAAAGATGTTCTTTTCTCGGTGGAAGAGAGAGTGGACATGCTTAGAGAGACGACTCGGCACATGGGTGCCATAGAGGTGACCCACTTCGGAGGTCTGCTTGTCAATTACGCGCAGGACATCGGCGCAGACGTTGTCATACGTGGTCTGCGTTTCATCTCGGACTTCGAGTATGAGTTCCAAATGGCGCTGATGAACAGAAGGCTGAGCGGATCTCTTGAGGCCGTATTCCTGATGCCCAGCGAGCAATATTCGTACTTGAACTCGACTCTGGTCAAGGAGATCGTCAGGCTCGGCGGCTCAGTCAACCAGTTTGTGCCGCCCACGGTCGAGGAACGATTGAAGAGAAAACTGGCGCAGCGTGAAGAGCTCTGAGTCACCGCGACGCTATTGTGGCCGGCCCTGCGGGGCCGGCCGGGATTCCCGGCATGGAGGAGGGTGATCTGCTGGATGCCTACCTACGAATACGAGTGCAAGAAATGTGGTCACGCTTTTGAGGAATTTCAAAGAATGAGCGAGAAGCCCATCTGCAAGTGCCCGAAATGCTCTGGGCCGGTTGTGAGGCTCCCTGGGCGGGGCGCGGGCATTATCTTCAAGGGATCGGGGTTCTACGCGACTGACTATAGAAGCGAGAGCTACAAGCAGAAGGAAAAGGCCGAGAGGGGGGCGGCTGGAGGGAAAACTGCGGACAAGGAAAAGGTGAGGGAGAAGGGAGAAGGGCACAAAGTTGGAGAAAAGAGATCGGAATCGAAGGGCAACCGCGCAAAGCGTGAAGATTAGGCCTTCCGTAGTCCGTGCCTTTCGGAGAATCGTGGGAGCGCAGGACGTCTTCACTTCTGTTGAAGACAGAATGTGTTATTCCTTCGACGCCACGACATTCTCGTCTATTCCTGGAGTTGTAGTAAGACCTTCAGACTCTGAACAGGTATCCGGCATTGTGTCGCTTGCGGCGACTGAGGGCATACCGGTCGTCCCCAGGGGGGCGGGCACCGGGTTTGCCGGGAGCTCCGTTCCTCTGGAGGGTTCCGTCGCTCTTTCGTTCGAACGCATGAACAGGCTCATCAGTCTTGCACCCGGGGATCTCCGTTGCTCAGTGGAGCCGGGTCTGGTGAACGGAACTCTGCAGAAGCTGCTGGCCAAGAAGGGCCTTTTCTTCCCGCCTGATCCCTCAAGCCTGGACGTCTGCACGATAGGGGGAAACGTTGCGCAATGTGCAAGCGGGCCGAGAGCCCTCAAGTTTGGATCCACGAAAGATTATGTCGTAGGCCTTGACGTCGTGGGCAGTGACGGACGCGCCTGGTCGGTGTCGGAGAAGACCAAAGGGTATGACCTGCTTTCATTGCTTGTGGGAAGCGAGGGCACGCTGGGGATCTTTACGGGAGTGGGGCTGAGGCTCGTTCCCCTGCCGGAGTCCTGGTCGACCTTCATGGTTTATTTCGCCACTTTGGAGGATGCGTCTCTCGCCGTGGTGAAACTGAGTTCGCGGGGTGTCCTCCCGACGGTCCTGGAGGTCATGGACGAGGTGACCCTGAGGTGCGTCGAAGAATATCTGGGCCGACCATCGCACACCCGAGCTGGGGCCGTTCTCTTCGTTGAGGTTATGGGGGGGAAGGATGAAGTTAAAGCACTTTCTGAGGTGATCGTCGGAACATTCAGTACTTTGAAGCAGTTAGGCTTCGAGTTTGCAGCGTCTCAGTGTGAAAGGGATAGACTCTGGATTCTACGACGGTCGGTCTCGCCTGCCCTGTCCAGAGTGGCGCCGACGAAGATCAACGAGGACGTGTGTGTCCCGAGAAGTCGTCTGCCGGAACTTATCACGAACATGGAGATGCTGGCCAAGCGCTACGCGCTGAGGATATATGCGTTCGGGCACATAGGCGATGGCAATCTCCACGTGAACATAATGGCGGACGCCAGAAACAGCGAGGAGATGGAAAGGGTCTACGCCTGCGTCGATTCGCTGTTCGAGGTCACCCTTTTTCTGGGCGGAACCACGAGCGGTGAGCACGGAATCGGGATAGCAAAGTCAAAGTACCTTCCGGACGAACGCGGCGCCGTGGGAATGGAAGCTCTCCGCAAGGTAAAGCACGCCTTTGACCCGGCGGGGATCCTGAACCCAGGGAAGGTCATCGTTAAGCCTCCGTTTTCCAGCTCCTGCGCTCATGGTTGAGGCGCTCCGCACGAGTGACTCCCGCGAATTGCTCCGTTTGACAGGGGAACATGTATCTGCTATTCTGAGATACTTTTGGGACGTAACTCAGCGTCCTCACGATTCGTAGTACGCTGGAACCGTTCTTAGTAATAGTGGAGGCCGCGATGGGAAAGACTCTGGCAGAGAAACTATTAGGTACCAAGGCTGGTAAGGATGTCGTCGCGGGGGAACTTGTCATCGCGGGGGTCGATGTTGCGTTCTTTCAGGACGGGACCGGGCCTCTGGCAGTTAGGCAACTCCGGAAGGCAAACCTGGAGAAGGTTGCGAATCCTGCGCGTTCCATTCTCTTCATCGACCACGCTGCACCAAGTCCTCGCAGGGAGCTGTCCAACGACCACATCCTTCTTAGAGAGTTCGCCGGGAAGACCGGCGCGGTACTGTCCGACATAAACGAGGGAGTCTGCCACCAGCGCGTGGTCGAATCTTTCGCCAAACCCGGGGACGTTGTCATCGGGGCGGACTCACATTCCTGTACGGCGGGTGCTCTGTGCGCCTTCGCGACCGGAATGGGGTCTACGGACATCGCGGTGGGCATGGCGCTCGGCAAAACGTGGTTCAGGGTGCCTTCGACATTCAGAGTGGTGGCGCGCGGTGAGTTTCCCAAGGGAGTCTACTCCAAGGACCTCATCCTGCACCTCATAGGACTGATAGGTGCTGACGGCGCGACCTACCGGGCTTTGGAGTTCGGCGGGTCCGCCATCGAGAATATGCAGATGTCCGAGAGATTCACGCTGAGCAACATGGCCGTGGAGGCCGGGGCGAAGGTGGGGCTCATAGCCTCTGACCAGACGACTCGCGCATTTCTCAAGAAGAGCGACAGGGAGTCTGATTTCAAGGAACTCGGTCCCGACCCCGATGCTTCCTACGAAAGAGTGATAGCGATAGACGTCAACAAACTCGAGCCCGTGGTTTCCTGCCCGCACACGGTGGACAACACGAAGTGGGCGCGTGAGCTGAAAGGCACCAAAGTCAACCAAGTTTTCATCGGCAGTTGCACCAACGGGAGAACCGAGGACTTGGAGGTTGCGGCACGAATACTCAGGGGCAAGAAGAGACATCCCAACACGCGTCTCATAGTCATCCCGGCTTCCAGGCAGGTCTACCTTGAAGCCTTGAAGGCAGGACACGTCCAGACGTTCGTCGAGGCCGGCGCCACCGTGCTCGGCCCCGGCTGCGGTCCCTGCGTAGGCGTACACGAAGGCGCTCTTGGAGACGGTGAAGTCTGCCTCTCGACCCAGAACAGGAATTTCAAGGGGAGAATGGGTAATCCAGAAGCTTTCATATATCTTGCTTCTCCTGCGACGGCCGCTGCATCTGCAATCAAAGGTGAGATATCTGATCCAAGGGAGGTGCTGTGATGATTCTCGAAGGAAAGACGTGGAAATTCGGTGACGACATAAGCACGGATCACATCGCCCCGGGCAGACTCTTCCATCTTCGCTCCAACCTTGAAGAGCTCGCCAAACATGTGTTGGAAGACGCGGACCAAGAGTTTGCGAAGAAGGTGCAGAAAGGTGATTTCGTGGTCGGAGGCAACAACTTCGGACTCGGATCCAGCAGGGAGCACGCTCCCACAATCATAAAGATGGCCGGGGTCAGCGCCGTTCTGGCAAAATCGTTCGCCCGGATTTTCTTCAGGAATTCCATCAACGTGGGACTGCCGGTCCTTGAATGTGACACGGAGAAGATCAACCGGGGTGACGTACTCCGTGTGGACCTCGGCGCCGGTATTGTCGAGAACAAGACCAGCGGGGAGAAGCTGACCTTTGTTCCGCTTCCAGAGGCCATGCTCAAGATACTGAACGATGGTGGGTTGCTGGCCCACATAGAAAAGCACGGGGGCTTCAAGTTTGACTGACTTGATGTCACTCAATGTTCATAGATAGGGTAAAAATTGAAGTCGTCGCCGGCCACGGCGGGAACGGATGCGTCAGCTTTCGCCGAGAAAAATGCGTCCCCAGGGGTGGGCCGAATGGCGGCGACGGTGGGGACGGCGGAAACGTGATCCTGGAAGCCAACAGGCACCTCAGGACCCTTCTGGATTTTAAGTTCAAGAGCAGCTTCGTGGCGGAAAAGGGAGAGCACGGTAAGGGCAAGAACATGGCTGGGAAGGGTGGAGAGGACGTCGTGCTTCGAGTGCCCATGGGAACCCTGGTGAAGGACCTGGAGACCCAAGAGAATCTCGCCGATCTCGTTTCTTCAGGTCAGATTCTGGTTGTGGCGAAGGCGGGCCGGGGCGGGAAGGGTAACGCGAGATTTGCGACCTCGACCGACAGGGCCCCGCGGAAGAGAGAGATGGGACGAGAGGGGGAAAGGAGACTTCTTGAGCTCGAGCTGAAGTTGATCGCTGACGTCGGAATTGTCGGAGTCCCGAACGCCGGAAAATCCACGCTTCTTTCGAAGATATCGAGGGCCAGACCAAAGATCGACGATTATCCTTTCACCACCCTGGCTCCCAATCTGGGTCTCGTTCGAGTCGGTGAACAACACGATTTCGTGGTGGCGGACATACCGGGCCTGATTGAAGGATCACATTTGGGAAAGGGATTGGGCCACGAGTTTCTGCGTCACATAGAACGCACGAGGGTCCTTCTCTTCCTGCTCGACGGTAGTGAAACGATTCCGGGGAGCGATTATCAACTGTTGCTGAAAGAGATCGGACTCTACGGAGAGGAACTCGTTACGAAGCCCCGATTACTTTGTTTCAACAAGGTGGACCTCCTTGACGAAGGGAGACTCATGCGGCTTCCCAAAGAGATTGACGGAAGGGAGATCTTGAGGATTTCGGCGCTCAAAGGAGAGGGGCTCGGCGAGCTGATCAACGGGCTGTGGAGGCTTCTGGAACTGCAGAATCCCTAGGAGGATTACTACAGCAGCGAGATTGCGAGGAAAGGGTTACGTCATGGTCGACGAACGAATCCCACTCAGTAAGACTCTGATCGATCTCCGAGTCAAGGAACTGGAGCTCGAAGAAAAGGCCAGAGTCATCTCTGAATTGAAGTCAAAGAGGGATGAAGCCTCGATAAGAGAGCTGATCAAGAAGCTCGCGGACGATAGCTGGCACTTGCGAGAGTTGGCCGTGCGCGCACTGAGTGAGTTGGGAGGGGAAGTCGAGCAATACCTGATAGCGGTGGTGCCGGGCGCACTTTGGTACACGCGGGCTTGCGCCGCGGAGGTGCTGGGAAATATCAAGAGCAGGGCGGGCATCAATTGCCTGATCGATCTTCTAGACGACTGTAACGCCACCGTGGGTGAAAACGCGGCAAAGGCGCTTGTGAGGATGTGCATAGGTGGAGACACCGTCTGGGTTGCGCGCGCGGGATTCTTGAGGGGTGAGGCGACGACGAAGAGACTCCAGGTCGTTCTTGAGAAGTCCGACAGGGAGCTGGCGCAGGGCTTTCTGTCCCTGGCGAGGGACGTAGATCTTATGAAGGCTCCGCCTGAGCAGGTGGAGAAGATCGCAGAGGAAATGCTGAGATCCTCCGAAGCCCAAGACCTGGTGTGGGAAGAGTTGACGGGGCCCAGAGGAAAGAAGCCCGGCCATACGAGCACAGAGGAAGGGAACGAGAATCAGGGAATGAAAGAGGGCGGTGGTGAGGCTGGAGAACACGGAAGCCTGTAAGGCCAGGATAATGCTGGCTCTCCTGAAAGGAATCCCCAGGGCCCGACTGATCGAGATCCTTGAAACGGCGGGGTCACCCGAGAGACTCTTCTCGCCGGAACTGGAGAGAGTCTCGAAGAACCTGAGCCCCGATGAAATGTCCGCCTTGGTGCAAGGTCGGCCCGACGACCTCGATGAGCAACTCAGACTCGCAGGCCCGGCCGGAAGCGAGATTGTGTCCTGGACTGACGAGGACTACCCAAGCCTTCTGAAACACATTCAGTACGCACCTCCCGTTGTTTTCTTCAAGGGATATATCACAATTGCGTCACAACCGGCCGTCGCCATTGTCGGTTCGAGAGCCTGCTCGCCCTCGGGAAGATATGTTGCCGAAAGGCTGGCTCGAGACATCGCCGCTAGAGGATTCGTTGTCGTCAGTGGCCTGGCCAGAGGAATAGACTCTGCGGCCCACAGAGGGGCGCTCGCTGCCGGCGGCCTCACGATCGCCGTCCTGGGATGCGGTGTTGACATTTGTTATCCTCCAGAGAACAGGAAGCTCCTCAAGGAGATTCTGGTAAGGGGCGCAGTTGTCTCGGAATTTCTGTTGGGCACGCCACCCCTCAAACAGAACTTTCCCCTTCGGAACCGTCTCATAAGTGGAATGAGTCAGGCCGTCGTGGTCGTCGAAGCGGGAGAGGGCAGTGGTGCCTTGGTGACGGCCGGCTATGCCCTTGAACAAGGAAGGGAAGTCTTTGTGGTGCCAGGAGATACGACCCTCACTTCAACCGTCGGTTCAAATAGATTGCTGAAGGAGGGAGCGAGGCCGATTACAGACGCGGAGGACGTGTTTGATGAGCTTCTGCCCAGGTTAGGCGACGGGCCGCAGGCCATCCCTCAGGCTCAGCCATTCCTGGAGGTACTCTCGGGCGAGGAGGAGGCAGTCCTGGAATGTCTCTCTCTTGTTCCGGCTCACGTCGACGAGGTTTGTGACCGGCTCGGACGCGGGTCGTCAGTCATTCTTTCGTTGCTGCTATCGCTGGAACTGAAGGGATTCGTGAGACAGGAGACGGGAAATCGCTTTGTGAGGAGTAACGTCTGATGAAGTCCCTCGTCCACCTGGAGAAATGCCAAGACTATTCGGAAGAGAAGCTGAGGAGGTCGGTCAGAAGAGGGCTTGAGGCGGTGGGTGGACTGGGTGAGCTGGTACGGCCGGGGTGGCGGGTCTTGGTGAAACCCAACCTGCTTTCCGCACGAGAACCTGAGAGAGCTGTCACCACGCATCCTTCCCTGGTCGGCGTTGTGATCGAGGAAGTGAAGCGTTGTGGGGCGGTCCCAGTAGTGGGTGACAGCCCTGGAGGAGCCCTGAGAGGTGTGAGTAGGGTGTGGAGAAACACGGGGATGGAGGAAGTGTGCGGGAAGAACGGAGTGACTCTTGTCGGGTTCGAGGCGTCGGGCAGCTACGCCAGGAGCACAAACGGAAACACATACAGCATCTCAAAACCCGTGCTTGACGCGGATTTCGTCATAAACCTGCCGAAGCTCAAGACCCACACGCTCGAGGTGTACACAGGCGCCGTAAAGAACATGTTTGGCTCGGTGCCTGGCTTTGCGAAGGGAGAGCTGCACAAGCGATATCCCAAGCCGTACGAGTTCGCCGAGGCTCTCGTGGACATTTTTTCTCTGACGACACCCGGCCTGAGCATCATGGATGGAATACTCTCCATGGAAGGACACGGTCCGTCGTCGGGGACTCCTCGATGGCTCGGCGTCTTGGCCGTCAGCCGGGACGCGGTTGCCATGGACACGGTGGTCTGCGAGCTGATCGGGGCCGACCCGGCTGAGATTCCCACGAACAAGGTCGCAGCGACGAGGAAAATAGGGGCTTCGAGTCTCCGTGACGTTGAACTGAGCGGCGTGAGTCTGGACGAGGTTTCAGTCAAGGATTTCAAGATTCCGTCCAACTTTCTTCACAGGCTCGTGCCGAGAGGGCTGCTCTGTCTGTTGAGACGGTACGTCTGGATACATCCGGTGGAGAACCGGGCGAAGTGCCAACTGTGCAATCTCTGTGTCGAGAGCTGTCCCGTGGAAGCCATACGGAACAGCGGGAGCTCGCTCAGATTCGACTACGCGCGCTGCGTCACGTGCCTGTGTTGCCACGAGATCTGCCCGCACGAGGCGATTGAGTTTGAAATGAGTTGGATTGCAAAGAGGATTTCGTGATGAAGCGCCGACTATCACATCCTTTGGAGTATCTCCTGACAATCGTCCTGGTGCGCTTGTTCCAGATTCTTCCTCACGAGACTGCCTTGCGCTTGGGAGGTTCTCTGGGTCGCTTTACGTTCGAAGTCGTGAGACTCAGAAGGAGAGTCGTCCTCGAGAACCTGAGACGTGCGTTTCCCGAAAAGAGCGAAGCGGAAATCCTTGCGATTGCGAGAGGGACTTACAGAAACCTTGCCATGTCGCTCGTGGAATACGCTCGCCTGCCCGTGACGTCGGACGAAGAGATGAGAGGGAGAGTCACCGTCGAGGGTCTCGAGAGCTTTAGGGAGGCGCTCGCGGGTTCGAAAGGGGCGGTGCTCGTGACGGGTCATTTCGGAAGCTGGGAGCTCATGGGCGCAGCCTTGAGGGCTCTCGGTTATCCCGTCAATTTTCTCGTCGGGGAGCAGAAGAACAAGGCCGTGGACAACCTCATGAATCAGCTCCGGCGCTCGAAGGGAATAGGGATCATCAAGATGGGAGTCTCGATGAGAAGAGTGCTCGAGGCTCTCAAGAAGAACGAATTCGTCGCCATGCTCTCCGATCAGGACGCGGGTTCGCGGGGGGTGTTCGTGGATTTCCTGGGGAGGCCTGCGTCAACGCCCTTCGGTCCCGCGAGCTTCGCTCTGAGGACCGGCGCATGCCTGGTTTCGGGATTCATTCTGAGAGAAGACCTGTCCCACCACCGCGTTGTCCTCGAGACGCCGATATTGCCTGCGATAACCGGGGACAAGGAAAAGGACCTCGCACATTTCACTCAAGCATACACAAGTCTGCTTGAGAAATACGTGAGGGAGAGGCCGGACCACTGGTTGTGGCTTCACAGGAGATGGAAGACGAGGCCGCTCCGCTAAGAAACGGTTCGGGCGCCTCTGGCGGTTTTCGTCAGAATCCGATGTCTCTCGGCTTGTCGTTCTGAGAAAACGCCTTGATGGCCCCGTTCTGCGCTTCGTACTTCGCGACGTTCTCTTTGAGGGCGTCCAGCAATCCCTTGACGTGCTGAGGGGTCATCACAATTCTGGCGAACACCTTGCTTTTCGGAACTCCAGGCAGCACTCTCGCGAAGTCCAGTACGAACTCCGCGGGAGAGTGCGTGATGACGACCATGTTCGAATAGATCCCTTCTCCTTCTTTCTCTCCGAGCTCGATGCTGATCGGGGTTTGTTTTTTTTCCATTTGCAGTACCGTCCTTGCAAAATGTGTCTCAAGCCGCCCCTGTTCAGTGAGACGCTAACCGAGAGCGCGACAAATGTCAAGCGAGGTAACGGGCTCAATTTCTGTTGACAAGGGTGATTGGATTGCTATATTGGCCTTACAGACGATCCTTCATGTTGTGGCATGAACGTTGCTTCCTACCCTCGTCAGATTGGAGCACCCGGTGAGCGAAGGCAAGGCCGCTGGCAGTGACCGTGTGGAGATTTCATCAGTGGAACACCTGAATCTCGAGGCAAGGGTCCGCGAGGTATCAATACTCTTCAAGATATGCAACGTGATGCACGGGACGATGGAGCTCGACAAGATTCTGAAGATCATTCTCGCCTCCGTGACGTCCGGGAACGCGCTTGGGTTCAACAGGGCGATGATTCTGCTGGTCGATGAAGAGAAGGGCGTGCTCAGTGGACGCATGGGGACCGGCCCCTCCAATGAGGAGGAGGCAGCGCGCATCTGGAACGAGCTTGACGCGAGCAACGTGTCCTTCGAGACCGTCGTGCGAATGTCTACCGAGGACGGGGAAGGATCCGACGATTCGCTCACTCGCACTGCGACGTCGCTCGTCTTTCCGCTCAAGCCGGGCGTAGACGTTACCGTCGACAGCGTCCTTGAGAAGAGGCCGTTGCACATAAAGGACCTGGACTCCTACGGCGGTGCGATCAGCCAGAAGCTGCGGGACAGTTTTGTCAGGAGCGAATTCGTCGTGGTTCCCATCATGACCAAGGGAAGGGCGATGGGGGCACTCCTTGCCGACAACGTGTTCAGTCGAAGGCCAATCACTGAAGAAGAAGTAGATCTTCTGTTGAGTCTCGCTGATCAGGCGGGTCGCGCGGTGGAGAACGCTGCCGTGTACGAGAGCATGAAGCTGCGGCTCTCCGAGGTCGCGACGCTCCAGGAGATTGGGAAAGGCATCCTCTCGACGACCAACCTGGCAGAGGTTCTAGAGCTCATAGCCAGAATATCGGCGCAAGTTATCGGAGCCAGGGGAAGCGTTCTTTGGCTCTACGAAGAGGCGGAGGATAAGGTGACGCCGGGAGCGCGCTTCGGGACCGGTGAGAGCATAGTTGAGAAAGGCGTCACGGAGTTGGGCGAGAAGCTCGCAAGATGGGCCATTGCAGAGAAGGCTCCGGTGCTTGTGCCGGACTGCTGCTCTGACCCGAGATCGGCCGAGATCGAGAAAGGTCTTGCCTCATCGGTCATGGCAGTGCCTCTGGTGGCTCTGGGCAACATCGTGGGCGCGATAACTGTCTACGACAAGGTGGCTCGCTCGGACTTCGACTCCAACATGTTTGACCGCGACGACGAGAACTTCTTGGCAATTCTCGCCGATCAGGCGGCCATAGCCGTGCAGAACGCCAGGCTCTTTGAAGCCGTGAAGGAGACAGAGAAGAGACTCAGGGAAACTCAGGCACTTCTCCTGCGCACGGAGAAACTGGCGGCGCTCGGCGAGATGAGCGCGAAGGTGGCCCACGAGATTCGTAATCCCCTCACTTCGATCGGCGGCTTTGCGAGAAGAGTGAGCAAGGGCCTGCGGGCAGGCGATCCGAATCGTGATTACCTTGACATCATCATAAAGGAGACCGAGAGACTTGAGAGAATCCTCAGCGAACAGCTTCAGTTTGCCCAACTCTCGAGGCCCCGGTTGCAGATGGAAGACATAAACGCCGTAGTCGAGGAATCACTTCAGTTGGTGAGCGAGGAGGCGCTTGGGAGGAGGGCAAAGATTCTGAAGAAACTGTCGATGGATCTGCCCAAGCTCCTTCTTGACTACGACAAGATCAAACAGGTGCTGATCAATATCCTGCAGAATGCTCTCAAGTTTCTTCCCGTGGGCGGCAAGATAAGAGTGGAAACGAAAAAGGCCGGCGACAGTGTCCACGTGATAATGGCGAACGAAGGCGAGAGGATTCCGGGCGAACTGATGGATCGCCTTTTTGTGCCTTTTTTCACTTCGGGCAAAGACGGAACTGGTCTCGGGTTGGCGGTGGCCTATCAAATTGTCAGGGAACACGGCGGCGAGATCAGGGTAAAAAGCGATAAGGAGTGGGGCACTGTTTTCTGTGTTTGTTTGCCGGTGAGCACGAACCAGGATAGAAGAAGGACGCCAAAGGATAGGCGAGTTCGTGGCGCCGACAGACGTAAGTCATTCCAAGAGGAGTTCTAGACCTGAGTTTTTCGGGGGGGTGAGCGCAATTGAAAGCACTTCTGATTGTAGACGATGATGGGAACTGTCGGAAGCTCTACGAGAGCGAGTTTTCCGACGAAGGGTACGTTGTGGCCGGGGCATCGAGCGGTCCCGAAGCCCTGAAGATGCTCGAGGAGTCGGAGTTCGACCTCGTCATCCTCGACGTGAAAATGCCCGGCATGAATGGGTTGGAAACCCTATGTGAGATCATGAAGACGAAGAGGAATCTCCCTGTCGTGATTAACTCTGCCTACGACACCTTCAAGAGCAACTTCACGACATGGAACGCCGACGCCTACGTGGTGAAATCCTCCAATCTCGATGAGCTCAAGCGCACCGTAAGGTCCATCCTTGAACAAAAGCTCTGCGCCCGTTGATGCACTGAAGGCACTGACTCGTTGACGCCAAGAGGGCAGTCTGCCACTCTGCGGCCATCTTTACACCCTCTTTTGGTTGACTCCACCCCCGTTTTTGTGGTATCTATTTCACATGAGGTGCGACCCTAGCTCAGTTGGTAGAGCACCAGACTGAAAATCTGGGTGTCCGCAGTTCAATTCTGCGGGGTCGCACCAGTTCTGTTTGCGAATAAGGCCTGTATCTTATTGCATACTATGGGGCTGGTGTAGCTCAGCAGGTAGAGCAACGCACTCGTAATGCGTAGGTCAGCGGTTCAATTCCGCTCACCAGCTCCAGAGCGAGAATTCGCGGCCTCCGTAGTCCTCGCGCTCAGGTTCTGCACGTTTCCTTATACGTCTCCAGCTCGGGAATGGGTGCATTCGTCCTCAGGCTCTCGAACGTATACAAAGCCAGCGAGATCCAGACTGCCACGAATCCTGCCAGGCGCGCACTCGTGAGAGCCTCGCCAAAGACAATTACGCCTATCAAGAACTGAAACGTGGGAGAAATATACTGCAAGAGCCCCACATTCGTGAGGCTGATTCTCCTCGCGGCGGAGCCAAACAAGAGCAAGGGCACCGCCGTCACTATTCCGGTGAGGGCAAGGAGCAGGGTCTTAATTGCGCTCACGTGTCCGAACGCAGCCGTGCCGGCGTGCTGACAATACAACAGATAGGCCAGTGCCGGAACAAACAGAAGTGTCATCTCGAGAGACAATCCCTCGAGAGAGCTCAGGGCCCCGATCTTGCGAAGCAGGGCATACAGGCCGAAGGAAAACGCGAGGGTGAGCGCTATCCACGGGAAGGAGCCGTAGCCGAAAGTCAAGAAGAGCACGGCGGCGGCCGCTATCCCGATTGCGAACCATTGCAGGAAACGCGGCCTTTCCCCGAGAAATATCACTCCCAGCAGCACGTTCACGAGCGGGTTTATGAAGTACCCGAGGCTTGCCTCAACCACGTAATTGCTGTTCACGGCCCAGATGAAGATGCCCCAGTTGAGACTCAGAAGGCATGCCGTCAAGAAGAAGTACAGGATCGTGACAGACTTTCTTGATTTGTGTAGCCATGATTTCAGGCGATTCTTGCGCACCAGGATTATTCCGAGGAAGAGAAACGACCACACTACGCGGTGGCACAGAATCTCGGTCGCAGGAATGGGACTGAGAAACCTCCAGTAGAGGGGAAAGAGTCCCCACAAAGTGTATGCAGCGATTCCGTAGAGAATTCCTCTCTTCATAAAGATAGAGCGCAAGCCCCGCGTGTTTGAGGAAGCAGATCATCCCAAGCTGCCGACCGCCTTTTCCACCTCATCCAGAATCTCACAGGACCTGACCAGTTCCATCAGTCGTGTGTGGTCGGGATACAACGGTCGGTCTTCCTCAAGGTGCTCCACGTACTTGCGGATGACACGCTTCGCCGCCAGCACTCCGCGACCCGGTGTGAAGTCGCGAAAGTCCAGGGCCTGTGCAGCCGCCATGAATTCGATTCCGAGGACTCCGCAGGCGTTTTCCAGGATTTGCCCGTTCTTGATGGCCGTGTTCATGCCCATCGAGACGAAGTCTTCCTGGTCTGCGGCAGCCGGGATGGAGCCGATGCTGGCAGGGGCCGAGAGTATTCTTTGCTCCACGATCAACGTGTCCGCCGTGTACTGGCTGAGCATCATTCCTGAAAACATGCCTGCCCCTTTCGTGAGGAAGGCGGGCAGGCCGACGCTCAGGGCGGGGTTGGTCAGCCGATTGAGTCGCCGTTCTGAGAGAACACAGACCATGGTTATGGCGACTCCGGCCATGTCCATCGGCAGGGAGACCGGTGAACCCTGGAAATTAGCGCCCGTCAGAGTGAGGTTGTATTCGGGAAGGAAGATGGGATTGTCCCCCACGCCGTTCAACTCTATTTCCACCTGACTCCTTGCAAAAGCGATTGCGTCATGAGCAGCCCCGATGACCTGAGGGGACGAGCGCATGGAATATGCGTCCTGAACCTTCGTCTTCATCTTGCCGGACAGGAGATCGCTTCCCTCTATGCACTTCATGATGGCCTTGGCGCTCCGCACGGCTCCCTTGAATCCGCGCAACGTGTGAAGACGCGTGTCGTAAGGTTTCAAGTTGGCGTACAGCGCTTCGAGGGTCATCGAGCAGGCAATCTCGGTCTGTTTCAACCAGCGGTTCATGTCGTAAAGATGGAGCGCGCTCATCGCAGTCAAAAGATTGGAACCGTTGATGACCGCGAGACCGTCTCTGGCCTCGAGACCAGGGATTGTGATACCCGCCTCGGCCATTGCCTGTCTGCCTGGCAATCGGTTGCCTTTGTAGTACGCCTCGCCTTCTCCCATCAGGAGCAGGGCGATCTGCGACATCGGGGCCAGGTCTCCACACGCACCGACTGAACCCTTCTGGCACACGACGGGAGTCACGCCCTTGTTCAGCATTTCGACCAGGGCCTGGGTAATCTCGGGACGACAGCCGGAGTTCCCGTGCGCGTGAACGTTCACCCTGGCAGTCATGGCGCCTCGGACGTAATCGACGGGCGCCGCGCCGCCGATGCCCGCGGCGTGGTTGTATATGAGATATTTCTGAAACTCTTTGACCTGGTCGTCGTTCAGGACGACCTCCGACAACTCGCCGATACCGGTGTTCGTGCCGTACATGATTTCCCGGGCCCGGAGCTTGTCCTCCAGCATGGCGCGGCATACCTTGATGCGTTCGAGGGCCTCCGGGTGGAGTTCCACGTTTTCCCCACCGCGCGCGATGCGTTGGAGCTTTTCGATTGTCAGTCCGGAACCGTCAAGAACTATTGCCATCTCGATCTCCTCATAGAAGATTGCCTCGTACAGGATGAACGTATGGAAACACGTCAGACAAGATTACCACATCCGGGAATCCGTTCAAGCAGAGCTGGGAGTGCCGATCTCTGCTGCCGTTTCCAGGATTCGTTGCCAGGCCCGTTTGACGTGGCGTTCTTCCGTGTGAGTCTGGCCCACGCAGAAGCGAAGAGTGTACTTGCCGTTGAGCGTGGTGTGGGTCATGTAGACGTTCCCGCCCGCATTGATTCGATCAAGCAATCGCTCATTGAACGAATCTCCGCCGACATGTCGGAAGCAGACGAGGTTCAATGCCGGAGGTACGGCGAGTTCGAACTCGCTTGTCCCCGCAACCCATCCAGCGAACTCTTGCGCGAGCTCCACGTGGCGCCTGACGTGGTAGCGCAGACCCTCTATCCCGTAGTGGCGAATGACGAACCAGAGCTTCAACGAACGAAAGCGCCGGCCAAGTTGTATGTGCCAGTCGCGGTAGTCTATGACTGCGCCCGATTCAGTGGCTTTGTTGCGCAGGTATTCAGGCAGCACGCTCAAGGTCTTGATCAAGGCGGCTCGATCGGCCACGTAGAAGCAATCGCAATCGAAATTCGTAAACATCCACTTGTGCGGATTGAAACAGTAGCTGTCGGCGAACTCGATTCCGGTGAGGATGTGCCGAAACTCCGGGCAGATTGCCGCCGTACCCGCCATCGCTCCGTCGACGTGGAGCCAGAGACCCTCCTCCTTGCAGATGCGGCCGATTTGCGGCAGGGGATCGACGGCGTTCGAGGACGTCGTACCGACCGTGGCGCAGACGAAACAGGGAACGAGGCCCGCTCCGCGGTCTTGTCCGATTTGCCTCGCCAGTGCGTCGGGGCGGAGAGCGAAGCGATCGTCCACGTCTATCAAGTGGAGATTCTGACGGCCCAACCCGACTATCTTGACCGCCTTCTCGATGGACGAGTGTGCCTGGGTGGAGGCGTACGCTACGAGGCGCCCGTCGCAACCGCGCTCGTTGCTCCTGTAGTCGGTAGCGCGCTCCCGCGCGGCCAGAAGCGCACAGAGGGACGCGCTCGAAGCCGTGTCCTGGATGACCCCGCCGCCGGCCCGGCCAGACTTGAATTTCGGCGGGAGCCCCAGCATGTCGGCGAGCCAATCCAACACGTGAGTCTCGAGCTCGGTGCAGGCCGGACTCGTTACCCAGAGCATTCCTTGAACGCCAAGACCCGCCGAAAGCAGCTCCCCGAGGATTGATGGCCCTGAGGCGTTGCTGGGAAAATAGGCAAAGAAGTTGGGCGACTGCCAGTGGGTGAGCCCCGGAACTATGAGCTTGCGGACGTCTTCCAGGATGCGTTCGAAAGGTTCTCCGTGCAGCGGAGGCTCCGAAGGGAGCGAAGCCCGGATCTGGCCAGGCGTTACCTGCGACAGGACCGGGAACGATTCGATCCGTTCGTAGTAGTCGGCGATCCAGTCGACGACGGCGTGGCCGTGGCGGCGGAAGTCCTCTGGTACCATGTGGAAGCTCTGTTCTTTGGGCATCGCTAACCTCGTGCGTTCGGGTAGGTTCTCACTTCAAAACGTGCAGACGAGCCTCAAGAAGGCAGGCTGGATTCGAGAGTCGAGAATTCCATACAGTGCGAGTGTTGTCAAGAAAAGCGATTGGACACGGAAGCTAAGCCTCCCGCCGAGACGTCTCTTCCCTCTGGCGCCGGCTTCGTCTCCCTTTGACAGAAGTCGTTTCCGGTTGTACCATAGTTCCGGTGTCACGGGGCGGTTTCCCGCACGAGAGGGCCCAAGCCTGAGCCCCGGCCGCGCCTTTTGACGCTTCTATTTGAACAAGGAGTACTAATTGGAAGGACTAATGATAGGTGTCTCTGGGGTCAGGGGAGTCGTGGGCAAGAGCTTCACTCCCGAGCTGGTAAGTCGTTTTGCTTCCGCTTTCTCCACTTTGGTGAGGCGTGGGAGAGTCGTCGTGGGCAGGGATTCGAGACCTTCGGGCGAGATGCTCAAACACGCAGTCATGTCAGGCCTCGTCGCCGGGGGGTCTGACGTCGTCGACGTGGGCATATGCGCCACACCGACCATCCAGATGGCCGTCGAGGAACTCGGCGCCGCGGGCGGAATAGCCGTTACCGCAAGCCACAATCCGGAAGAGTGGAACGCGCTCAAGTTTGTCTCTTCGAGCGGCATCTTCCTGAACGATGCTCAAGGCGCGGAGCTTTTGAAGCTCTACAAGAAGCGGCTGATAAACTACGCGGGCCATCGCGAACTCGGGCACGTCTCCAAAGACAACGAGGCCTCTGCGCGACACGTCTCCAAGATTCTGGCGCTCGATCTGATTGACGCAGCGAGAATCGCCGAACGGCGATTCCGCGTGGCGATCGACTGCTGCAACGGGGCCGGCTGCGAAGGGGTGAAGAGGCTCGTCGAGGCTCTGGGATGCGAGGTTCACGAGATACACTCCGAGCCTACCGGCATCTTTCCTCGCGGGGCCGAGCCGCTCGGAGAGAACCTCTCCGACCTGGCCGGCAAGGTTTCCAGAGAGGGGGTGGACGCCGGTTTCGCGTTCGATCCTGACGCCGACAGGATGTCGCTTGTGAGTGAGGAAGGAAACCCTCTGGGGGAGGAAAGAACGGTCTGCCTTTCGACCGCGTTTGTCCTGGGCAAGTGTAAGGGGCCGGTCTGCACAAACGTGTCCACTACCGCCGCCCTTGAGGACATCACTCGGTCCCACGGATGCAAACTCTACAGGTCGAAGGTCGGCGAGGCTCACGTCGTTGAAAAGATGAAGAAGACCGGCAGCATTGTGGGTGGAGAGGGAAACGGCGGTGCGATTCTCCCCGCCCTTCACTACGGAAGAGACGGACTCCTGGCCGCGGCCCTCACGCTCCAATTCATGGCCGAAAGCGGGAAGAAGCTCTCGGAACTGGACAGATCGTTTCCCAGGTACCAGATGGTCAAGAAGAAAATCGACGCCGTGGGTATTGCGGGGGAGGCGATCAAAGAGATTCTGCTCAATAGATTCAAGGATGGGTCGATAAGTTATGTAGACGGCATACGCATCTCCTGGCCGGGTAAATGGTTACACGTGAGGAAATCCCGCACGGAACCCGTGGTCAGGGTCATCGTGGAGTCGTCCTCTGCGGACGATTCCGCTTCTCTCGCTGAGGAAATCTCTACGCTCGTGCGCGCAGCGAGGGCGTAGGGGCGCCAGACCGTGGTAACATAGAGTAAGAACATCATGTGTGGCATAGTAGGGTACATCGGAAAGAAAGACTGCGTTCCAATACTTCTCGAGGGCCTGAGGAGACTGGAATACAGGGGCTATGATTCCTCGGGTATCGCCGTCCTCACGCAGAACAGCGTGATTGTAGAGAAGACGGCCGGTAAGATTGGCCTTCTCGAGGAAAAGCTCAAGCACGGGCATCCGAGCGGTTACGCCGGAATCGCCCACACGAGATGGGCCACCCACGGCGAGCCTTCAACTGAGAACGCTCATCCCCACCTCGATTGCAGCCGCAGAATCGCAGTCGTACACAACGGAATAATCGAGAACTACACCGTCCTGAAGGAGAAGCTTCAGGATGAAGGACACGTTTTCACGACTGAGACGGACACCGAGGTGCTCGCCCATCTGATCGAGAAGTACTACGAAGGAAATCTCGAGGTGGCGGTCGGGAACGCGCTTTCAATGGTCAAGGGTACCTACGGGATCGCGGTAGTGTGCGCCGACACGCCGAACAAAATAGTCGGTGCAAGAAACGGAAGCCCTCTCGTCGTGGGAATCGGGAAGGGCGAGTACCTGCTTGCCTCCGACGTGGCGGCGATGCTGAGGCACACAAACCAGGTCATTTATCTGGACGACGGCGAGATGGTCGTGCTCGAGAGCGATGGCTTCCGTACGACTACTATAAGCCAGCAGAGAGTCTCGAAGAAGATTGAAGAAATCTCGTGGAACCTTGAGATGATCGAGAAGGCCGGCTTCCGGCACTTCATGTTGAAGGAGATCTTTGAGCAGCCGCAATGTTTGCGGAACGCCATGAGGGGAAGGCTGATTCCCGAGGACGGCGCCACGAGGTTGGGCGGTCTCAATCTCTCCGACAGCGAGCTGCGCAAGATGGACAGGCTGATCATCACGGCTTGCGGCACGTCCTGGCATGCGGCGTCGATAGGCGAGTACATGCTTGAGGAGCACGGCAGGATTCCGGTCGAGGTCGAGTACGCTTCCGAGTTCAGATATCGCAATCCAATCCTGAGAAAGGGAACCGTCGTCACGGTCATCAGCCAATCCGGTGAGACTGCCGACACACTTGCGGCAATGAGGGAAGCCAAGAAGAAGGGCGCCAAGGTGCTGGGAATCTGCAACGTGGTCGGTAGCACCATAGCCCGAGAGGCGGACGGAGGAGTGTACATTCACGCCGGACCCGAGATCGGTGTCGCGTCCACGAAGGCCTTCACGTCGCAGCTCGCCGTTCTCGCGATTCTCACGGTGTACTTCGGCCGCATGAGAACGATGTCCATCGATGAGGGAAAGCTCATAGTCAATGAGCTCCGCACAATTCCAGAGAAGATAGAGAGAATACTGGCCGAAAGCTCGAAAATCGAGGCCATAGCAAAGGAATACTACACGCACTCCAACTTCCTCTACCTTGGACGGGGATACAATTTCCCCGTTGCCTTGGAAGGAGCGCTCAAGCTCAAGGAGATTTCGTACATCCATGCCGAGGGTTACCCGGCGGCAGAGATGAAACACGGTCCGATTGCTCTCATCGACGAGAACATGCCCGTCGTGTTCATCTGCATAAAGGACAGCGCCTACGACAAGATAATGAGCAACATGGAAGAAGTGCGCGCACGCCGGGGGAAGATAATCGCCGTTGCCACGGAGGGCGACAGGGAGATTCAGAAAAGAGCAGACCACGTCATCTATGTCCCGGACACTCTGGGCATGCTTACCCCGTTCCTCACCGTCATTCCATTCCAGCTACTCGCATACTACATCGCAGTCCAGAGGGGCTGCGACGTCGACCAGCCCCGCAACCTTGCCAAAAGCGTAACAGTAGAGTAGAATAGCGCTGCGTTCTTGCGCAAAGAGCACCGTGCTGCCGGCCGAACTTGCGTTCCGGAGACGCCGTCCTTGGAAGGATGGTCTCGGGAGTCGGGTTTGAGTGAGGTTTCACCGGCGTCTCGGGGTAGTTATGTGACACTCGAATTGCGAAGAGGAGTGCCCATGGTAAGGTCCATAAGATCCGAATCCGCTCCGGCTCCGGTCGGTCCGTACAGCCAGGCAGTCCTAGCGCGGCCGGGCGACGTTCTGTTCAGCGCGGGGCAAATTCCCCTTGACCCCGCAACGGGTCAAATGAGACCTGGCGGAGTGGAGGAGCAAACAAGACAGGTTCTCGAGAACGTCAAGGCGGTTCTGGAGGCCGCGGATTTCGGTCTTTCTGACGTGGTCAAGACAACGGTGTACATGTCAAACCTGGGAGAGTTCGGAGTAATGAACCAGGTGTACACGGAATATTTCACCGAACCGTTTCCGGCGCGCTCGTGCGTGGAGGTCAAGGCTCTGCCGAAGGGCGCGCTCGTTGAAATGGACGTTATCGCCGTGAGGGAGAGCGCAAAGTAGCTCCGCGGGTGCGCGGCCTAGAGGCAGGAATTGGAGATGGGATGACCAGAAAAGAGAAGATCCGGCTCACGACGAGAGTCGCGTGCTCCGGGTGAGCATCCAAGATAGGTCCGGGAGACCTTGAGAAGCTACTCACCGGGATTCCTAGAAAGTCCCGGAGCAGGAAAGTCCTCGTCGGGCTTGCTGCCCCGGACGACGCTGGAGTGTACCTAATTCGAAGGAATCTTGCGCTCGTCCACACCGTGGATTTCTTTACGCCTATTGTGGACGACGCCTACGATTTCGGGGCGATTGCCGCCGCTAATGCCTTGAGCGACATTTACGCGATGGGCGCGAGACCCCTGAGCGCTCTTTGCATAGTCTGCTTTCCCACGGGCGACATGGACCTGGGAATCCTCAAGCAAATGCTTCGTGGCGGCATAGACAAGCTCAGAGAAGGAGGGGCCGAGCTGCTCGGAGGGCATTCGGTCAAGGACAAGGAATTGAAGTTCGGATTTGCGGTGACCGGAACGGCGGATCCCTCCAGGCTCGTCCTCAAGTCCGGAGCGCGAAGCGGGGACGCGCTGGTGCTCACGAAGCCCCTGGGCACGGGGGTGCTGAGCACGGCGCTCAAGGCCGGAATGCTGGGCAGGAAGAGAGAGCGAGAGATCACGAAGCAGATGGCCACTCTCAATTGTGAGGCGTCGCGGGTCATGATGAGGGTCGGAGTGAACGCCTGCACGGATGTGACCGGGTTTGGTCTTCTCGGCCACGCTTGCGAAATGGCGGTGGCAAGCAAGCGCACCTTGAGAATAGACTCCTCCGCCGTACCGTTCATGAGTGATGTATTGGGCCTCATAGGGAAGGGTGTGTTTCCAGGTGGGCTTTCCTCCGTCCACAAATTCCTCAAAGGAAAGATGAGGGTCGAGGGAAGAGTGAGGGACGAGGCGGTTTACGGCATGTGTGATCCTCAGACCTCCGGCGGACTTCTCATGTGCGTGCCCGGAAAAAAGGCCGGTGCGCTCGTGCGTGGAATAACGCAAAGCGCGGGTGGACCGGCAGCGGTCATCGGCAGGGTGGTGCCCAGAGAGAAAGTGCCGCTTGTGATATACTAACCGGATTGCGGGAGCGGATGAGTTCTGGTGGACTCCAAGGACTTCAAATCCTTCTGTTGGGCGCTGATAACGTCCGAGGTGGGTTCGATTCCCACACGTTCCCGCCAACACTAGGTCGTCATTCTGCGTGACCATGAGAGGTGATAGTACCTGAAGTACTTGGGCGTATTTGTTCTGGTTCTCCTTGTCTCCCTCACGACTGTACAGGTGAGCGCAGGAGCCTCTTCGGACGCTGTGATCTCTCCTGACATTGTGATCTTCCCTGACACTGTGACCTCCCAGGGCGGCGATGCCTCTCCTGACAGCGTCATCTCCTCGGGCACTGATGTTTCCGTGAGTGCGGAGGTCTCTTCCCAGGTTGACAGTTCCCGTAGTGCGGAGGCCCCTTCGAAGTCGTTGAAAGGTGAAGCGCATGTCGAGCCCCCCTACAGGATTGTCTTGAGGTCGCTCGTCTATCCGGGCTGGGGGCAGCTTTACAACAGAAAGTATATGAAGGCGCTGGCAGTGCTTGCTTCGGAGGCAACGCTACTTGGCATGATCTACACCGAATCAAGGGAGGCATCCAGAGCCTACAACGACCACTTGGTCACGCCCGACCTGGCCACTTCCGAGAGGCTGTACGCAGAGTATGAGAAACACTTTGAGAGAAGAGACTCTCTCATTTGGTGGACGGCCGGTCTGGTGCTTTTCAGTCTCGCCGACGCGTACGTGGACGCGCACCTGTTCACTTTCGACGAAGAGTTCGGTGAGCCACGGCAGACTAAGGACATTTCTCTCACGACCGGCGGCTACTCAAAGGGCGGGTTCGTGGGGATAAAGTATGTTTTCTGACGGCAGCGGGCTGCCGCAACGCAGTGACGGCCCGATTGAGAGAGGCGGATTATGACCGGCACGTCTGACAACACGCGAAACTTCTGCATCATCGCGCACATAGACCATGGCAAGTCCACGCTCGCGGACAGGTTTCTTGAGATCACCGGCACCATATCACGAGAAAAGATGCGCGAGCAGGTGCTTGACGACATGGACCTTGAGCGTGAAAGAGGCATCACGATCAAGTCTCACCCCGTCACGATGCACTATTCGCTGGCGGGCGAGAAGTACGTCATCAACTTGATAGACACGCCGGGTCACGTTGATTTTTCCTACGAGGTGTCGAGGAGTCTGGCGGCGTGCGAGGGGGCCCTGCTGCTCGTGGATGCTGCGCAGGGTGTGCAGGCTCAGACGGTGAGCAACCTCAACATGGCCAGAGAAGTGGGGCTGACTATCATTCCCGTGGTAAACAAGATAGATCTTTCCTCGGCAAGAACCGACGATGCAAGGAAGCAGCTTTGCTCGCTGCTGGGAGAAGACGTCCAAATCAGCTACTGCAGCGCCAGAACAGGTCAGGGTGTCCTGGAGGTTTTGGACAGAGTCGTGAGGGAGATCCCGCCTCCTTCGGGTTCCGACAAGAACCCGTTGAGGGCGCTTGCGTTCGATTCGGAGTTCGATCAGTTCAAGGGAGTCATCACGTACGTGAGAGTTATGGAAGGTACTCTCGGCGTCGGAAGGCGGATAAGATTTCTGTTCTCCGAGAAGGAATTCGAGGTGACGGAGCTGGGCACGTTCAGACCCGCGATGGTGGCTTGTAGTATACTGAGGGCCGGGAATGTCGGTTACGTGATGGCGGGAATAAAAAGGGTGGCGGATGCAAAGGTGGGGGACACCGTGGCCGACGCAGACTGCGAAGACGTTACGCCCCTGCCGGGTTATCGTCAAGTCAAGCCGATGGTTTTTTGCGGCATTCACCCCGTGGAAGGTGAAGAATTCGAACCCCTCAAGGATTCGCTGGCAAAGCTCCAGCTCAATGATGCCTCCCTCGTTTTTGAACCTGAGACGTCGGCGGCTCTGGGTTTGGGTTTCAGGTGCGGATTCTTGGGACTTCTTCACATGGAAATAGTGAAGGAGAGACTCGAGCGCGAGTACGGCGTCTCGCTCATAGCCACCGCACCGAACGTGAAGGTGAGGGTGAACCTCAAGAGTGGCGAGGCCGTGTACGTTGAGAATCCGAGCAAAATGCCTCCTTCGGGCGACATTGTGTCCGTGGAAGAACCCTACGTTCTGACTGAGATACTCACGCAAGCCGAGTTCCTCGGAAATCTGCTGAAACTATGCGCAGAGAAGCGTGGTATTCATTGTGGCATGCACTATCTCAGTGAGACGACCGTGCAGGTGGCATGTGAGCTCCCTCTCTCGGAGATCGTGCTGGATTTTCACGATCGGCTAAAATCGACGTCGAGGGGTTACGCCTCTTTTGACTATGAATTCTGTGGATATCGAGAGTCGAAACTGGTAAAGATGGACATACTTTTGAACGGAGAGTCGGTCGACGCTTTCTCGGCGATTGTTCATCAGGACAAAGCTTACGCGTGGGGCAGGGAGACGGTGGCCAGGCTGAAGCAGATTATTCCGAAGCAACTCTTCCTGGTCGCGATACAGGCCGCCGTGGGTAACAAGGTCATTGCCAGGGAGACAGTCGGTGCCCTGAGGAAACACGTGACCGGGAAGTGTTACGGAGGCGATATCACGAGAAAGAGAAAGCTGCTTGAGAAACAGAAAGCCGGCAAGAAGAAGATGAAACTACTGGGTCACGTCACGGTTCCACACGAGGCGTTTCTTGCCGTCCTGAAAGTTGGAGACAGATCATGAGATCGCGAGGATTCGAAACATGAAAGAGAAAAGGTCACACAACATGAGACCTTCCACCGTGCACGCCCTGACCGAGAGATCCAAGAGAAAATCGGTTGCCAGGGAGTATGCCGAGGCCATAATCATAGCCTTGGTGCTCACTTTCTTCGTGAGAGCCTTCGTCATACAAGCTTTCAGAATCCCTACGGGCTCCATGATGGACACTCTGCTTGTCGGAGACTTTCTTTTTGTGAACAAGTTCGTGTACGGCGCAAAGGTCCCGTTGACTGACTCGAACCTGCCCGCCATAAGGCAGCCGAAACCGGGGGACATTATCGTGTTCAAGTATCCCGCGGACCTCAAGAGGGATTTCATCAAGAGGTGTATCGCCGTCGGGGGGCAGACCGTGGAGATAAGGGACAAGGTGGTTTACGTGGACGGGGTAGCGCGCGATGAACCTTACGTTATTCGCGGCGACCCACGGATTTTCCCGAAAGAAATCTCGCCTCGAGACAACATGGCCCCGCTGTACGTCCCCGAAGGATACATTTTCATGATGGGCGACAATCGCGACAACAGTCACGACAGTAGATTCTGGGGTCCGCTTGACGTCAGGCTCGTGAAAGGCAAAGCCATGATTCTCTACTGGTCATGGAATGGCGAAAGACATTTACCCAGGTTTGATAGACTGTTCCACATAATCCACTGAGAGCGGACGTACGGGCCTACCTTTGGCTTCACCCGCGTCCTTTTGAGGGCAAAGTCGGTTCAGTTGTGACGAAAAGAAGAGATTATTACGAAATACTCGGTGTCTCGCAAGGCGCCGGCGAGGCAGAGATAAAGAAGGCGTACCGTGCGCTTGCCCTCAAGTACCATCCAGACAGAAATCCGGAAGACAAGGGCAGCGAGGACAAATTCAAGGAGACGACCGAAGCATACGAGGTCCTGAGGGATCCAGAGAAGAGAGCGCTCTACGATAGATACGGACACGAAGGGTTGAAGAGAGGGAGCGGGTTTGATTTCGACTTCGGCGCCCTGGACCTTGCGGACGCCCTGCGTGCCTTCATGAGGGACTTCGGCGATTTCGGATTGGGAGACTTGTTCGGGGGAGTGACCTCGGCGGGGACTCTGGAGACGCGCGGGAGCGACGTTCGGATTCGGCTCAACCTCTCACTGGAGGAGGTCGCGGACGGCGTGACCAAGAAGGTGCGGGTGAAAAAACTCGTCTCGTGCGATGCCTGCAAGGGTTCAGGCGCGCGAACCGGGACCGGGAAAACTGCATGTAAGAGTTGCGGAGGGACCGGGCAGATAAGACACGTGCAACGATCTTTCCTGGGACAGTTTGTGAGCGTGGCAACGTGTGCGGGCTGCCGGGGCACAGGCAGCGTCGTGCAGAATCCCTGCCCCGACTGCAACGGCCAGGGTCGGGTGGAGGCAGAGGAAACTCTGAGCCTGGATATACCGGCCGGCGTCTCAACTGGGAACTACATTGCGAAGAGGGGGCTGGGCAACGCGGGTTCGCGTGGAGGGCATGCCGGAGATCTGATCGTCCTCATCGAGGAGACGCCGCACGAGACACTCGGCAGAGACGGAGACAACGTCGTCTGCCAGGCGGAAATCTCTTTCTGCGAGGCCGCCCTCGGTTGCGAAATTGAAGTCCCGGGGATCCGAGGCCCGGAGCGCCTGAAGATTCCTCGTGGCACCCAGTCGGGCTCGATTCTCAAGATTGCGGGAAAGGGCATCCGCCCACTTCATGGTCGAAGACACGGCGACCAGCTCGTGTACGTGCACGTCGCGACGCCGTCAAAGCTCTCTCAGCGCGAAAGGGAGCTTCTCGAGGAACTGGCAAGATTGGAGAAAGAGGACGGGGGAAGAGGGAAGAGATTCGTCGGAAGGCCTCGGGAAGTCCATCGAGGGGAGGGCTGAGTCCAGGTGAACCGTGCTTTACCTGCGGCAATAGTGAGTGGGCCTATGCGAGGGCACTGAGCTTCTAGCGGCCTAAGCAGTTGGAGATTGCCAGTCTTGAGGGGTCTGACAAACGTCAGGCCTCTTGTTGTTTGCCACTGGAACGCCACTAGGCGTTTTCGCTTGTACAGCAGGTACTTTGGTGATACGATGGATACCGCAGGGTCGTTGGAGACGTGCGGGCAACGAGTGTTATCCGGAAACGGCATAAGCCGTAGTTATGCCGCCCTCAGAGTTCGAAGACCAGACACCGGAGTGAGAACCATGCCGGGAAGGAAACGCGGGACCGCCAGAACAGTGACGGGAGCCAAGACGCTTTCCCTTCTCGATCTCTTTCCGGGTCATAGAAAGACGGACTACCTTCGCAAGCTCAAGCAACGATGGTTGAAGGAGTCTATCAGGTCTCTCGAGGAGGAAATCAGGAAGAAGGAAAGAGCTAACGAAAGCAAGGAGCTGCAGAGCCTGTTCGCCAAGCTCCAGGCCCTTGCTGCCGAAAGAAGTGCTCTGGACGGCGGGCGTCAAAAGCCGTCGGAAAATGTGGTTCAGCCGAGGAGAGAAAACAGTCAATGAAGAAGAAGAGGACGCAGAGCTTCGATGAGATCAAGACCTTGGCCGTGAAGCAGGGTTTTGTGACTCACGAGCAGATTGAGTCCTTACTGGATGAAGACGCTTCTCCCGACGAGCTGGATGAAGTTTACATATCCCTCGCGGGGATGAAGATCGACGTCTTCGACACCGTGGAAGAGGCCAGGGAGAACCTCAAGAAGGCAAAACGACAGGAAGGGAGACGAGCGGAGAGTCGCTTGCTTGCCGTGCAGCCGATCCGCCTTGACGATCCCGTGGCGATGTATCTGCGCGAGATGCGGAACTCGCCGTTTCTCGACAGCGATAGCGAGATAGAGATCGCCAAGCGCATAGAGGACGGCCACCTGCGTGTCTCCCAGGCTATCTTCAAGCTCGACGCAGCGACGAAGGAGCTCATAGGATACGCCCGGCGGGTCGAGAAGGGCACGATGCGCCCTGAGGATATCTTCGGGCTCGGGAGCAGCTGGCTGTATGCGCACACTCCCGGCACGAAGGAGCAAGAGAGGTACGTCGGGATCCTCAGGAGGATCATCAAGCTCCGCAGGGAGACAATTGGGCTTGGCACGAGGCTCCACAAGTGCCAGAGGGGCGCATCGGCCGCGCAGCTCCGTAAGCAGCTCGAGGCGCGTAACGACGAGCTCCGGGAAGAGTATCGCAAGATCAGGTTCAGTCCGCGCCTGGTCCATGAGCTAGATGGCAAGGCTAAGGAAATCCTCCGGCGCATGGACTTTTCGCGCAAGCAGATCCAAGAATGCGAGAAGCTGGCAGGGATGAGTGCTGCAGAGATAGATCGCTCGATCAGGGTGATCGCGCACGACTCACCAGAGAGTCCGCAAGCCCTGAACAAGAGGAAAGGTCGGTGGGCGCTAGCCGACCTCCTCACGTTCGCACAGAGAATCCGAGATCTCGAGAACACTGTGCACGCAATTGAGAGAGAGGAGAACGTTCGCTACGACGATCTGAGGAAGATCGTTCAGGATATCGTTGAAGGGGAGCGTAGCTCACAGAGGGCGAAACAGGAGATGATCGAGGCGAACGTGCGTCTCGTCATCTTGATCGCGGAGCGCTATACGAACCGCGGCCTGGAGTTCCTTGATCTCGTCCAGGAGGGGAACAGCGGGCTCATGCGTGCCGTCGATGAGTTCGACTATCGAAAGGGTTACAAGTTCAGCGGATACGCCGCCTGGTGGATAAGGCAGGCCATCACGCGGGCCATCGCCGATCAGGCGCGCACGATCCGGGTGCCTGTCAAGATGATCGAGGCAATCAACAAGGTGGCACGGACGCAGCGCAGGCTCATCCAAGAGCTCGAACGCGAGCCCAGCCCTGAGGAAGTGGCTCATAAGCTCAACTGCTCGGTCGGAAAGGTCAAGAGTCTCATGGAAGCGAGGGTCGAGCCGATTTCGCTCGACCGACAGATTGACGAGGACGACGACGCCAGCCTGGGCGACCTGCTCGAAGACACCTCCGCCCTGGCCCCTGACCAGTCGGCGGCCCGCGCGATGCTCCGCGTGCAAATGAGGCAACTCATAAGCGAATTGTCAGAGATCGAGAGAGCAGTAGTGGAGATGCGTTACGGTATCCGAGATGGCACTCCTCGCGCAATCGCCGAGATAGCCGATCATCTCGGCCTTTCATTCCTACAGGTGCACTTCATTGAACTGAATGCATTGAAGAAGAATCAGAGAATGTTGATTAGTGAGCTTTCACGCAGACTGTTGCAGAACGGATAGTAACCTATGATGTCAGAACGAAGAGTCTAGGTTTGTATTACAGTACGGGTGGGTTCGTGCCGAGAAATGATTATCAGATCTGAAGATGTCCAGGAGTTTATCGAAGCCTACTCTGATTTCCAGACTGGATATGCTTATATAGGCACCCAGAAGCGTCGCTTTGGCGATTCTTTGTCTGAATTCCTCAACTGGCTGAACGAGCATCCGCAATGTCTGATTGCGTCTGGCTTTAGAGAATACGTCGCCGGGGGAAATCTGCAATTCGACATTCATCCGAAAGTAGTTGATCCAACGCCTCATCCCTTTTTCAGGACTCCAGAGGGAGTCTGGTTCATGCCCGGTCATATAGACTGCGCGCAAGAGGTGCCTTGGCGGGCATGGACCTATAGCCAGATATTGGAAATGGGGCGATTGGCAGAAACGAGAAGTGAGTTAATTGATGAAATAGTCGACAATCCCTCAGTCGTGCTACCTTCCGCGCAGGATATAATTCAGAACTTGGAGAAGCAAGTTAGCTGTCCTCGAATTGGACCAGCTACTCTTATTTCGCCGCAGCTGTGGACCCCGAGAATGCAGAGAGAGCAAAGCGAACAGCTTAAGAGTTGCGCTCTGCCTATATTGATCGCTCTCCAGCATCAGAAACGCGAACTGAAGGACCTTACTTGGCGCCAATTCGAAGACATTGTTGCTGAAGTACTTCGGGCCAGTGGCATGGAGATTCACGCAATCAGGAATTCTCCTCAGGGTGGCCGCGATATTGTCGCTAGAGGAGCTCTCATTCCGGGAACTGAATTAGTGTACATAGCGATAGAAGTGAAGCACCGACAATACGTTGATCGGCCCGAGCTCGACAAGGCTCTTTACCAGAACCGCCAATTCCCTGCGCTGATGTTTGTGACATCCGGGCGCTTTTCTGCTGGTGTGATCAGAGAATCCCAGCTCCCAGAGAATCGACTGCGGTTGTTTCTAAAAGACGGTGTAGCCATTCGCGATCTAATCCGAGCCTATGGACTCTAGTATCGAATCAAAGCTGGGATATCTTCCCTTCCTGCGGGGCCGGATTCTGTCAGGGGTCACTTAACATCGGCCATCTATGAGCCCTATCCAGAAACTGATCCAGTCAAGAAGCAGAGTTTCCCGACCTTTTGACCCCGCGGCGACCTCAGCGTGCGACTGATTTCCCAACGAACCCTGCTTCACTTGCGGCAGAATGAGTGGGTGTATGCAAGGGTGCTGAGGTTTTAGGGATACAAGCAATTAGAGTTCTTGGGTGAAAGGGACCCGCACATCTGTGTGAGTGCCTTCCGTTTTGCGCATTGCAAGGACGAGTGACAGGACTAGCTCGCAGTGGCACTCCCATCTCCAGCAGAACTTTCTTGTGGATGCTAATCCACTCGTGTGATACACTTCGACAACACTACGGATCCAACCAGATGACTGTACTTCACACAACCAAGCTGGAAGTAACATTGGGCTTCTTGACTACGGTGTCATTCATGCTACGGAGGACGACCTATGCTAGAACCGTATGAGCAGATTGCACGGAACGCTGCGGCTAGGCTTGCTGCTACCTTGGGCTCGGAACTGCCACAGATGACCGAGAAGGCGCTCGACATGCCAGATGCCCGTGGGGTGCCGGATCAATACCTTGACAGTGCCACCGCAATCAACTTGGCTTCGCTAGTGGTGAGCATTGCAAGTCTGGTGTGGAGTATGTGTCAGGATCGGCCCCAAAAGACCTCCAAGTCGAATCGGGACGTGATCCAGCGTAGGATCACGTTGAAGGTGGGTCGGCCAGATGGAGTTTCGGTTTCACAACGTGACCGCATCATTGAGGTTGTGATTGACGAGGCCATGAAGATGGAAATCCCTTGATGACACGTGGGTTGGCAGTACGGAGTCGCTGCATGTCGTTTGGACCCCGCAAGGGGAGTTTCGTATGCCCAATAGGCTAATTGTTCAGGAGCAAGCGGGTCGGATCCGCGTTTTCTTGCATCGAAAGGGTCAGGTCTCACCCGAACAGTTCGGTACTGAGCTCTCGTTTTCATCTCCGCTGACTCAAGAAAATCTTGAGGACCTGCGCTGGTATTTGGAAGAATACTTGCGGGCCCCGTTTGCAGTTTGGGAAAACAGAGGATTAGCTATACAGACCGAGCTAAGGAGGTGGGGCGAGCAGCTATTCGAGGCGGTCTTCGGTACAGGCAAGCCTGGTCGGGACGCCTACGTTCAAGCACGCGAAAGTCGTAGGTTCGACCTATGGCTGCAATCGTCGTCACCGGCATTTCTGGGCCTACCCTGGGAACTCCTCCATGATCCTGAGCGTCCTACTGCTGTGGCCCTGTCTCCAGCAGGGATCAACCGAACCATTCCGACGCCAGGTGAGAAGGCTGCAGAGATCCGGCGCGGTGATCGCCTGCAAGTGCTGATGGTGATTGCCAGACCATACGCAACGAGAGACGTCCCGTATCAGATGATTGCGCGACCCCTGTTGGAGCTTCTGAGAGCGATCTCAGGGCAAGTGAGTCTGGAGGTGCTGCGTCCGCCCACATTTGAAGCACTGAGGGCGCGGCTTAGGGAAGTCAAGGAAAACGGTGACCCATTTGATATTTTTCACTTCGACGGACACGGGACATTCGGAGAAGTCTTGGGGGGGCGCGCTCAGCTTGATCCATGGCGTTACCGGTCACCAGAAGGGTATCTGGTGTTTGAGAAAGAGTCAGGTGAACCGGACCCGGTGAGTGCCACTGATTTCGCGACACTCATGAAGGATGCCGAGATTCCGCTACTAATCTTCAATGCGTGCAGATCTGGGACGGTGGTGTCGGGAGTGGGACCAGAGGCTACTGTGGCGACGCGTCTGCTGCAGGAAGGTGCCGGTGCTGTGGTGGCCATGGGTTACAGCGTGTACGCTGTGGCAGCCGCAGAGTTCATGGCGCTTTTCTACGAAGCTCTCTTTGCTGGCTACTCGGTTTCTCAAGCCGTCATAGAAGGACGGTGTGAATTACACCGTAGGGCCCTGCGTCCCAGCCCTAGAGGTTTGATGCCACTCGAAGACTGGATCGTGCCGGTCCACTATGCCCGTCGCGAAATCAGCTTCCCGCAGCTGAAGCGGACTGCTGTCGAGGGGAAGGCCTCTCTTGCCAAGACCTTGGAGCAAGTACAACAAAGAGACAAGCATTCTGCTCTAGCCGGTGAAACTTCGGCAGAGGATCCATTGGCTGCAGCTGAGACCTTTGTTGGTCGGGACGCAGAGTTCTATGAGTTGGAGCGGGCGCTGCGCAACAAACGAGTCGTTGTCATACACGGTGTTGGCGGAACGGGGAAGACAGAACTCGCTAAGGCTTTTGCTCGCTGGCTTCAGGCTTCCGGGGGTTTAGAGGATCCTGGATTGGTCTTCTGGTATTCATTTGAACCTGGTTTGGCTTCGTGCAATCTGGAGGGAGTAATCACATCTCTTGGCCTAAGACTCTTTGGCCCCGATTTCGTAAGGATCTTTCCCAAGCATGAGGCTCGTCGTGGAGCAATACTTGAGGTTTTGCTGGGGCACCGATTGCTTATCATCTGGGACAATTTTGAGACGACTCGCAGCATGCCCGATCTTACCAGAGGTACACCGCCATTGGATGAGAAAGAGCAGGCGGAGGTGCAGACGTTCCTGGCGGAGGTAGTGCGTGACAGTCGAAGTGGAATTCTCATCACCAGTCGTTCTTCGGAGGAATGGCTGGGTGAGAAGATACACAGGCTTGAGCTAGGTGGGCTCAGCCCGCAGGATGCTGCGGAGTACGCTGACCAGCTTCTTGCACCGTATCCTAAGGCTCAGGAGCGCAGGAAGGCTCGAGCCTATGGGACGTTGCTTGAGCTGCTTGGTGGGCATCCACTTAGTATGCGGCTGATCCTTTCACGCTTGAACGAGGAGGATGCCCAGACTCTTGTGGACGCTCTCCGGGGGGAAGGGGATCTCCTGCACGAGCTGGACGCAGGCGAAGGTAGGCTGGAATCGCTTGGAGCTTGCATTAGTTATTCATTCCGTCAGCTTGCCGAGGGGCATCGTCGTCACTTGCCTGCTCTAGCTCTCTTTGAGGGTGTTGTGGATGCTGACGCGTTGGCTGTGTTGTCAAAGCAGGAAGGGGTGCCTGAGCGATTCAGGCGGTTAGCCAAGAAGACGTGGGACGAGACCCTCCAAGCCTGTGTTGGCGCAGGATTGCTGAGTAAGATCGGCGGCGGGATGTACAGGATACACCCTGCTCTGCCTGCTTACTTAGTTGCGCTGTGGCGGAAGGAAGCTGGTGAGGCGTTTGACGCTGAGTTCGATGGAGCACATTTGGCAAGTATCAAAGCGCATGCAATCCTGGGAGCATGGTTAGACGAGCAAATCGCGGGGGGCAGCGCGGAGACAGCCATGATGGTGCTTGCATTGGAGAGACGCACATTCTGCGCTTTTGCGTTTGAGGCTCTTGAGCGAGAGCTCTTCTCAGAAGCTCAGTATATTCTCCAACCGCTGGCTGAGTTCTGGGATGCGCGTGGTCTCTTTGAAGAAGCGAGGGAGTGGGTGGATAGGTGTCGGCTGGTGCTTGAGGATGCTCAAGGTAATCCCCCTGATCTTGACACACCAGAGGGCGCTTTATGGCTCTTCGTGGTCGGCAGCCAGGCCAGCCGCCTCATGCTTGGTGGTGATCTGGACGCTGCCGAGCGTGCCTATGATTCCATTCAGCGGATGCTGGAAGGATCTGACAGCGAGTCGGCGCGACTCCGCCTTGCAATAACCTATCACCAGCTTGGGATAGTGGCCCAGGATCGTGTTGACCTTGATGCTGCTGAGGAGTGGTATCGGAAGTCACTGGAGATTAGTGAGGCTCTTGGAAACCGACCTACGATGGCGATCAATTATCACCAGCTTGGGATGGTGGCCCAGCATCGAGGTGATCTTGATGCTGCTGAGGAGTGGTATCGGAAGTCACTGGAAATAGACAAGGCTCTTGGGCACCGTCCTGGGATGGCGAGCAGCTATCACCAGCTTGGGATGGTGGCCCAGCATCGAGGTGATCTTGATGCTGCTGAGGAGTGGTATCGGAAGTCACTGGAGATCAAGAAGGCCCTTGGGAACAGGCCCGGGATGGCGATCAATTATCACCAGCTTGGGATAGTGGCCCAGTATCGAGGTGATCTTGATGCTGCTGAGGAGTGGTATCGGAAGTCACTGGAGATTGAGGAGGCTCTGGGCAACCGGCCTGGGATGGCGATGTCGTATGGGCAGCTCGGGATGCTAGCTCAGAGACGTGGCAGGGACACTGAAGCCTTGGACTGGATAGTTCGCTGTGTATCGCTCTTTGATGAGTTTCCTCATCCATCGACGAAGCCCGGCCCGGAGTATCTTGCACGTCTGACTAATAGACTTGGAATCAAAGCACTGGAGGAAAGCTGGCTACATTGCACAGGGAAGCCGCTTCCCGAGAAGATTCGGAAGGCAGTACGCCATCCGAGTTGAGGTGCATACGAAGGAAGGCGAATGAAGAAGGCGAGATGTCTCGAAGAGTGTTTCTTTGCGCCGCCCCAGAGCTTCGGTGAAGGATCTCTTGCAATTACGGGTTCGGAGGCCAGGCATATCGCCGTTGTGCTTCGCCGCAGGCCCGGGGACGCTGTCTGCGTGCTGGACGGTCGGGGCGGAAGGTACAGCGTCGAACTGACCGAGTGCTCGCCGGAAATGATAAGGGGCCGAATAATAGAGAAACAGGAATTCTCACCCAGAACTCCGGAGATATGGCTTGCGGCTGGGATCATACGCGCTGCAAGAATGGATCTTCTGGTGGAGAAGTGCACCGAGGTGGGCGTTGGGACCATTTTTCCTGTTTTTACCAAGCGTTCGCTGTCGTCGAAGGGTGTGTCTGACTCCAGGCTCGCAAGGTGGCAGCGGATCTCCGTGGGCGCGATGACGCAGTGCGCGCGGGTCTTTCTTCCCGAGGTTCGCAAGCCCGTCTCCCTCGAGGAGCTTTTCGGCGTAATCGGAACCGACGCGACTGTCCTTCTGGCTCATCCTTCGGGTAAGAGCATGCACTTGCTCAATGAGAACGACCTGTCTCGGGCAAGGGTGGTTGCCTGCGTGGGGCCGGAAGGCGACTTCACGGCGGCGGAGATCGAGTTCCTCATCAGGCATGACGCCATACCCGTGTCCCTGGGAGAAGTGGTGCTGAGAGCCGAGACGGCGGCCGTGGTCGTATTGGACAGACTCAACTTCCTTCTGGAGCGTCGCGGGTCTGCTGCGCCTACGTCTTGCGAGATAAGGAGTTAGCGGCCTGACAGTTCTACGATTACGTCCGTCCGGCCCGGGACGAAGGGTGCGATACGCGGGGAGCGACATTCAAAAAATCTTCACCGGTAGGGGTTGACAGGGTTTAGGTTGGGTGATATATTAAGAATGACGGCTGTGGCAGTCCTATTTTTTTGCTGCGCACACAGTTCGGCTATTTTTTTATTATTCGGCGTCAGAGGAGGGGATGAGAAGCATGCCGGGGATTCGGCTTAGGGACAATGAATCCTTTGAGAGTGCTTTGCGACGCTTCAAGAAAAAATGTGAGAAGGCCGGAGTACTTTCCGACCTTAGGAAACACCAGCATTTTGAGAAGCCGAGTGAAAGGCGCAAGAGAAAGCTAAACGCTGCAAGAAGAAAAGAGAACTCTAGGCGTCAAGAACCTTAGGCGGGAGTTCAGAGGGGAAGCGCGGAATTTGAGCTGGCCACCCTGATCAGAGGTTCTTTGCTGACGACTCGTCCATTTTCCCTAAACGGGTATCGCGAGAATTGATTCCAGGCAACGCGGATGAGTCTATCCGCATTGCGCGATATTTCTTTACCATGCCGGGCATGGCACTGATCTTTTTCGCTTGGCTCCTGTCCGGGAGAGACTCTTTTCCCTTGCCAAGGACCCTTGATTTTTCCTGTGGATACACACTCTCTCGAAGTTCTCGAACTTCACAAGATCATAGCTCTGGCCGAGAGGAAGGCTCAGTCTGTCCCCGGCCGGGAGGCCGTTGCGCACAGCCAGCCGCTCCTGGATCCTGAGGCCGTCGAAAGACAGCTACATTGGACGACGGAGCTACGGGAGATCCTCGCCTCTTGTGACGTGCCGTCGTTGGATTTTCCCGACGCGAGGCCGCAGCTCGAGAAAGTCCACGTCGAAGGTTCGATCCTGGAGCCCGCGGAATTGCTGGGCATCGCCCGGCTTCTTTCGGTGGCGGCGAGCGTCGTTCGGTTTTTTAAACCCAGGAACTTGACTTCTCCACTCTCGTGGGCCTGCGTCGAAAACGTGAAAGCGAACGAGGAGTTGAGGAGGAAAATAGAGAGTTCCATCGATCCCTCCGGCGAGTTGCTCGACTCGGCCAGTCCCGCCCTCAGGAACATAAGACGCGAAATAGAAAGAAACAGGGAAAAGGCCCGAGGCGTGCTCGAGCGTTCCCTCGAGTCTTTGGGGTCGCCGCCGGAATCGTTTCTCACGCTCCGGAACGACAGATACATGGTGCTCATACCGTCCCAGGCAAGGAAGAAGCTCAAGGGGATCGTGCACGATCAGTCCGGCAGTGGCGCGGGCATCTACTTCGAACCGCTCCAGGCCGTGGACGTTAACAACGCGCTGAGCAATCTGAGCGGCGAGGAGAAGGAGGAGAAGCTTCGGATTCTGCGCGAGCTCTCCCTTTCCGTGCGGGGTTGTGCGGCAGAGTTCAGGCAATCCCTGAGTGCGTTGGCCAGGCTGGACGCCGTGTTTGCGCGAGCCAGGCTCTCGAACGAAATGGGAGCGACCTGCCCTCGCGTCTCCGAGAACGGGACGCTCAGGATACGAGGCGGCCGTCATCCTCTTCTCTTGATTCAAGGAAAAGAAAAGGGCTATGACGTCGAACCTCTGAATCTGGAGATGGGGGGCGGCTTCAGGATACTTCTCATCAGCGGTCCGAACATGGGGGGCAAGACGGTTGCCTTGAAGACGGTCGGACTGCTCTCACTCATGATGAGATGCGGGTTCCATCTCCCCGCCGGGCAGGGAACGGAAATTCCGATTTTTACCCGCGTGTTTTGCGACATCGGCGACGAGCAATCCATAGAGGAACAGCTCAGCACTTTTGCGTCGCACATGAGGAACGTCGCAGGAGCCGTGAACGAGGCCGACTCCTCTTCGCTCGTCCTGATAGACGAGCTCGGAGCGGGGACGGATCCGCTTGAGGGAGCGGCTCTGGCCAAGGCCGTTCTGGAGGAGCTCGAGAGAAGGAATGCTATGTCCGTGACCACCACTCATCTTGGTCTTCTCAAGAACTTCGTGGCTTCGAACCGAGGCATGCGCAATGCCTCGATGGTGTTCGACCCTCGGACACACGAACCTCTTTATAGACTGGAGGTGGGCATCCCGGGTCAGAGCAGGGCTCTCGAGACGGCTGCCCGAATGGGGATTAGCAAGGAAGTCATAGAGCGCGCCGTGGCCTCGCTCAGCGAGGAGGAGAGAGAGATGAGTGCGCTTCTCTCAGAACTGGAGACCCTTCGCAGGGAGGTCGAGAGAGACAAAGAGGTTCTGGAGAAGGAGGGCCGCAGGCTGTCCGAACTTGCCGGGGAGTACGAAAAGAAGATGGCCGCCTTTGAAGGAGAGAAACGGGAACTGCGGGCCCACGCCGCAAGAGAGGCGAAGGATCTCGTGGCCGAGGCCAAGTCTCTCGTGCGGAGCGTCAAGGAGGAGATAAAGGTCATCCAGAAAAAACCTGCCGAAGTGGCGCGGCTTAAGCGGGCCGTTGAACAGGTGGAAACAAAACTTACGGAAGATGAGTCTTCGACACCTCAATTGCCGTCCATGGAACCATTGAACGTGAAGCCCGGTATGAAGGTGTGGGCCTACGACATCGGCTCCGCCGCGACGGTGGTGGCCGGTCCCGATGCCGAGGGAAGGGTAAAGGTGGAAAGAAAGGGCGTCAGAATAGACACTCACGTCTCACGCATTACGAAGGCCCCGGAAGATGGCGAACCGAAAGAGCGCGCGACTGTCATCACCTCCGACAGTGCCGACGGCTTTTCTTCCACGCTCAACTTGCGAGGTCTTCTGGTCGACGAGGCGCTGGAATCCGTGGACAGGTTTCTGGACGCTGCCTTCCTGAGGGGCCTTTCGCAAGTCACGATCATACACGGGAAGGGGAAGGGGATCTTGAGGCAGAAAGTGCAGCAGGCCTTGACCGGTTACACGTTCGTCAAGAGCCACAGGTTGGGCGGAATCAACGAGGGAGGAGTGGGCGTAACCGTCGTAGAGCTTTCGACGTAGTAAATAGAGGGAGAAGAGCGGCGGGGCACATTACGAGCCGGTACTGACTGAGGCGGCGAGGAGAGGGATGAGATTCTCCGACGAGACGTTGGAAAAGGTGAGAGAGGCGTGTGACATCGTCGAGATCGTCGGCGAGCACGTCACGCTGAGGAAATCGGGACAGAATTTCAAGGGACTCTGCCCCTTTCACTCGGAACGCACTCCTTCCTTCGTCGTGAGTCCGAGCAAGGAAGTCTTTCACTGTTTTGGGTGCGGCGCCGGAGGGAACGTCTTCACCTTTGTGATGCAGGTCGAGAATCTCTCTTTCGTGGAAGCCGTTCGCTCGCTGGCGAAGCGTAAAGGCATCGAGCTGCCGGTAGAGCGGAGCGAAACGGACAGCCTTACGCAAAGTCTCCTCTCTGCGACTGAATTCGCCGTCAGCTTCTACAAGCAGCAACTGGCGGCGCCCCCGGGGAAGAAGGCAAGAGAATATCTGAAGAGCAGGGCTCTCAACGAGGGGGAGCTTCAGGAATTCGCGTTGGGCTACGCGCCCCCCGGCTGGGACAATCTCTTGAACGCGGCGAGAAAGCATTTTTCTGAAGGAATTCTTCTCCAGGCAGGACTACTCGTGGCGCGAGAGAGCGGGTCCGGCGCTTACGACAGGTTCAGGGACAGACTCATGTTTCCCATCCTGGGCACCGGCGGAAAACCGATAGGATTCGGCGGGAGGGCACTCGATGGATCTGAGTCCAAGTACATGAACTCGTCGGATTCGCCCGTGTTTCAGAAGGGTTCGATACTCTACGGACTCTACCAGAGCAAACAGGAAATCCGGGCAAAGGAATCCGCCATAGTCGTGGAGGGCTACACCGATCTCCTGTCGCTCTTCACGAACGGTTTCAAGAACGTGGTCGCAAGCTGCGGTACTGCGTTCACGGACGCTCAGGCGAAGCTGCTCAGGCGCTACACCCAGGACGCGATTCTGATTTACGACGGAGACGAAGCGGGCATACGTGCCGCGAGAAGAACTCTTCAGGTCTTTGTCCAGGCAGGGCTCAGGATTCGAATAGTGTGTCTGCCCGGCGGCAGCGATCCCGACAGTTTCATCAGGGAGCAGGGCGCCGAAGCTTTCGGCAGGGCCGTCGAGAGTTCCTGCAGCGTCGTCGAATTCGTCGTCAAGACGAGCCCCGAGAAAATGAATCGTGAGGCGGTGCTTCGTTCGCTCATCGAAGTCTTCACGCTGATAGACGATTCCATCTATCGAAGACTGCAGGTTCAAGAGTCGGCCGAAGCTCTCAGATTCGACGAGAACACGATTTCGTACGAGGTTGAAAGGCTCAGGAAGAAGGGAACAATCAAGGGCGAGCCGACGGAATTCGGAGTTGCGGGCATTGGCAGCGTGGAAAAAGTCGACAGAGTCGAGAGAGAGCTTATGAAACTGATTCTCGAAGACGACGCCGTTCTCAAGGCCGCACGCAGCTCCCTCAATGAGCAGTACCTCAGCTCATCCTTGTGCAGGCAGGCGTTCGACGTTCTCAAGAACGCAGGCGGCCGTAAGAGAGCGAAACCCGCAGAGCTTCTGGGCTCGATAGAGAATGTGGATGTCAGGAATTTTGTGTCGTCCATTCTTTTGGAGGAAGGTTTCGAATTCGAGGAGCCGATGGCAGTCTTCACCGACTACCTTCGCAAGCTCAAGCAAAGATGGTTGAAGGAGTCTATCAGGTCTCTCGAGGAGGAAATCAGGAAAAAGGAAAAAGCTAACGAGAGCAAGGAGCTACAGAGCCTGTTCGCCAAACTCCAAGCCCTTGCTGCCGAAAGAAGTGCTCTGGACGGCGGGCGTCAAAAGCCCTCGGAAAATTCGATTCAGCCGAGGAGGGAAAACAGTCAATGAAGAAGAGGAAGACGCAGAGCTTCGATGAGATCAAGACCTTGGCCGTGAAGCAGGGTTTTGTGACTCACGAGCAGATCGAGTCCTTACTGGAGGAGGACGCTTCTCCCGACGAGATGGACGAAGTTTACATATCTCTCGCGGGGATGAAGATCGACGTCTTCGACACCGTGGAGGAGGCCAAGGAGAAACTCAAGAAGGCCAAGAGGCAAGAGGAGCGGCGCGCGGAGAGCCGACTCCTTGCGGCACAGCCCCTGCGCTTCGACGACCCCGTGAGGATGTACCTGAGAGAGATGGGCCGGGTGCCGCTTCTTGACCGCGAGGGCGAGGTCGAGATTGCCAAGAGAATAGAAAAGGGCGAGGCAATGGTCGTCAACGCCATGTTTCAGACGGCGACGTCCATCAACGAACTGGCTGCGATGGCCAAGAAGCTCGCCGGCGGGAAACTGAAGGTCGAGGACTTCATCCAGGTCGACATGGGGAGCTGGAGCCCTGATTTTTCGGCGAAGAGAGAGAGACAGAGAGTCCTCGGCGCGGTCAACAAGGTCGTGCGTTACCAGGCCAATCTTGAGAAGCTGGAGAACAAGCTTGCAAAGAAGCTCAAGAGCAAGACGCGCGCGGCGACTGAAGCCAGCATCGGCAAGCTCAAGGAAAAGATTCTGAACGAACTCAACAAGTTGACGTTCAATCCTAGACTGGTCGAGAGATTTGCGCTGAGGCTGAAGGGATTGGCGGAGAGAATCCGCGAAGCCGAGGGCGAGATAGCGACGACTCTCGCGGAAGTGGGCATGGCGCCGGAGGACCTCAATTCCTCCGCCAGGAAAATCGCGAGAGGCAAGAGAGAAGCGACCCGCGTGGCCCGACACGTGAGGAAATCCCCCCAGACGATTCTCGCTGCCGTAAAGAGAATCAAGAACAGCAAGCGCAAGGTAAGGCGCGTCGAGCTCGAGGCCAGGATATCGAAGGAGGCCCTCCTCTTCGTCGTGGACCAGATACGGGAAGGGGAACTCCTGAGAGACAGGGCCAAGAGAGAAATGATAGAGGCAAACGTCAGGCTCGTCATCAGCATTGCGAAGCGCTACACGAACCGAGGTCTCGAATTCCTGGACCTCATTCAAGAGGGCAACAGCGGACTGATGAGAGCCGTCGACAAGTTCGATTACAGGAAGGGCTACAAGTTCAGCACGTACGCGACGTGGTGGATAAGGCAGGCCATAACGAGAGCGATCGCCGACCAGGCGAGGACGATTCGCGTGCCCGTTCACATGATCGAGGCCATCAACAAGGTGATGAGGACTTCGAGGAGACTCGTCCAGGAGTTTGGCAGGGAGCCTTCCCCGGAAGAGATCGCCGAGAAGCTCGAATACCCGCTGGACAAGGTGAAGAGCATCCTCAAGGCGTCGCAGGAGCCGATCTCGCTCGACAGGCCGATGGGCGAGGACGACGACAGTAGCCTGGGTGACATCATAGAGGACACGAGCGTGGTCTCGCCGGCGCGTTCCGCCACGTACTCGATGCTGAAGGACGAGGTGGGGGAAGTCCTGGAGACTCTGAGCAAGCGCGAGGCCAAGGTGATAAGACTCCGTTTCGGGCTTACCGAAGACGGTTGCCCCAGAACTCTCGAGGAGGTCGGGGCCTTTTTCAACGTGACCAGGGAGAGAATCAGACAGATAGAGGCGAAGGCTCTGCGAAAACTGAGGCATCCTACGAGGAGTAGGAGACTCAGGAGCTACATGGAGATGGGTTCGTAGAACATCTTGACGGACAAAGCACTGCTGTGCTAGCTTCCGAAGTTAGCTCAAGCAGGGCCCATAGCTCAGTTGGTTAGAGCTACCGGCTCATAACCGGTCGGTCCCTGGTTCGAGTCCAGGTGGGCCCAAAAGAAAGGGCGGATAGCTCAGTTGGGAGAGCATCGGCGTCACAAGCCGGGGGTCGCAGGTTCAAGCCCTGTTCCGCCCACCATACCTGAATAGAAGCGGGTGCAAATAGAAATGGCGGCTAGCCGGATGTGTAGCAGCGTGGAAAATAACCTGGCTCTCGCGAGAGAGCTTCGGGCAAAGAGAGGTGTGCGCCCGCTCGCACACCTCTCTTTTTTTGTGCCTGCATCGCAACCGGCGACTTGTTTTCTGCGGCGCGTCGGGCCGCTGGTGTCTTTTGACGGAAGGAGCTGGTCGAATAAATGACGGACGAAATCGCAGCGTTGGCGGAGCTGAAAGACGTTGACATAAGGGTGGTCCACCTCACGAAAGTCATAAGCTCAGTCCCGGAACGACTGGGTGAGCTCAACAACAAGGTTGAATTCATCAGGGAAGAGTATGCCAAGAAACGGGCGCAACTGGAGGAATTCAAGGTGAAGAGGCGGGCGAAGGAGAAGGGCATCGAGGACTTCTCCGAGAAAATCCGCAAGTTCGAGTTTCAACAGTACGACGTGAAGACAAACAAGGAGTATCAGACCCTGCTCCACGAGATAGCTGTGCAGAAGGAAAAGCGTTCGCATCTCGAGGGCGAGATCATCGAACTCATGGAACTCGAGGAAACCTCCGCCAAGGAACTGAAGGAATTCGAGGTCAAAATCAAGAAGGAAGAGGCGCTTGCGGCAGATGAAAAGGGCAGGCTCGAGCAGGAACTTGAAGATGCCAAGCGCCAGCTCGATGTAATCATGGAGCAGAGGGAGTTTCTTCTGGACAGATTGAGTGTGCCGGTGCGGTCGCGCTATGACAGAGTCATAGGCGGGAAGGGCAGGACGGCAGTCGCCGCCGTGAAGAATAGGGGCTGCGGAGCATGCTTCACGGGTCTCCCACCTCAGACGCTAAACGAGATCAGGAAGGGTCTCGAAGTGATAAGCTGCGAGACGTGCGGACGGATGCTCGTGTGGTCGAATGAGAGCGGGCAATGACGCGGGGTGAGGCACGCGCGGCGCTCACCTTGTCTCAAGGGGGTTGCCGGGGGATTTGATGAAGATTACTGAAAAGTTGTGGCATGACGGGCCGGACAAGATATCGATTTGCACAGACGGATGTGCGAGGGGGAATCCCGGGCATGCGGGATGTGGCCTTCTCGTTAAGGACGGCGAAGGGCGAATCCTCGTCAAGAAAGCGCGTTACATCGGGACCGCGACAAACAACGTTGCCGAATACACCGCACTAATCGACGGCCTGAGGGAAGCCGTTGACCTCGGACCTCGGGAGGTCACGATTCTGACCGACAGCGAGCTCGTCGTGCGGCAGATGACCGGAGAATACAAGGTCAAGGACGTCAAGCTCAAGGAACTGTTCGCCGAGGCCCAGAGACTCTCGCGCGGTTTTTCGCGCTGCAATTTTGTGCACGTCGAGAGAGAGAACAACAAGGATGCCGACTCCCTGGCGAACGACGCGGTGGACAGCTTTCTGAAGACAGGCAAGCAGAAGGCGGGGAAGGGCAGAGTAAGGGGAGCTGAAGTCGTTGAGGGAGCATCTGGGGCAGGCAAGGAAGAGGGCTAGCTTCTTTCCAAGCTTCTAGATGCACTGTTTTCGCCTTCCTAATGGCGGGCGCCATGGCGGGCAGCCGCGATCGTAGACAAGGACTGAATGCAGAATGACAGACACAGTGAAACTACAGATTCAAGCACTGGTGGATCTCGAAACAAGAGGCTGGGATACGAAGAATCCAGACCTCTTCCTATCGGTGATCCATCCCGACATGGTTTGACCGTGGTCGCCTACGACTGAGGCTCATGATCCTGTTGAGTGGGTGTTTGTCATGGGCCGCTTCGACAGAGAACGATGGCGGAAGAACTGGCAGGACATCTTTGATAGCCACGATTTAATTCGTACGCCGCTGAAGCCTGGCCGTTGGCCATCATTGAACCCGGGTAAGATATGAACAAGCTCTGTATCTTTGTTGGCATGACAATCCTCGGTTGGATTGGGTGGTGGATAGGGAACAGAATTGGATTCATGACTGGTTTCCTGCTTAGCGGTGTCGGCAGCGTGATTGGAGTCTACGTAGGGTGGCGTATCAATCGTGATTACCTAAGCTGATAGTCCGTTGAACAGTCGGGGAAAACCACTGAAAGTGAGAGTAAGAGGAGTTACCACGTGAACCAACACACGTTGCTGGGATATTGCGGGCTCTATTGCGGCGGGTGCAGATCTTATGAGGAGAATTCAGATGTTGGCTGTAAGGGATGCAGAGATGAAAAAGTGCTGGTCAATGATTGCCCGACAAGAGAGTGCGCCATGCGTAAGGGAATCTTGCATTGTGGCGAATGCGAGGGCTTTCCGTGCAAGGTACTCAACGATTTCTATAAGGCTGGAATTGCTCATCACGCATTGGCCTGCGACAATATCGAGCGCATTAGGCTAAGCGGGGTAGAAGAGTGGTTGTTGCAGCAAGAAACGGAACATACTTGCCAATGCGGAAAGAGGCGATTGTGGTTTGTCAAAGAATGCATACACGACAGCAAATGAGCAACGGGCTCGACCGATACAGAAGGAATGCCATCGCGATTGTTCTGGGTGCGATGTTGGCCATCTTGGCTGTTCACGTCGTACGGCCGTACTTCCTCGGTTCATCTGGCGTGCCTCGGTTCGTTCTGGGGGTTCTGCCGAACGCCGCGGCTGCGCTGGCGCTGCCGTTTCTGCCGATGGTCATTCGGCGTGGTGAGTGGCTGGGGCGGCGGACGCTACGTGGGTTCACGGCTGTAGCCGTTCTGGTGTTCATGCTCTTGCTCGTTTGGGAAATGATCCAGCAAACGGTGTGGGGGATAAGGTTCGACCCGTTCGATATTGCCGCATCAGCCAGCGGTGCCGTAATCGCGATCGCAATCCACGCTGGGTCGTCATCTAGAGAGGGGTTGACATCGGAGCGGGCTGAGCCGATTCAATCTGGGGCGGCGCATAACTAGCGTTCGTTTGCACTGAGAAGCCCCGCCGTTACCCGCGCCGTTGGGGAGCCAGACGGCGGTCCCGATTTGGAAGTGAGATGCCTTATCCACCCATGCAACCGGATCTCCTTGAGCGTTACCTCGGCATACTAGGCGTTCCAAGACGAAAGCCGAATATTGATGCCTTGTTCGAGCTCGTCAGGGCGCACGCGCTACGAATCCCCTTTGAGAACATTTCGAAGCTATACTATAGAAAGCATCATGATCTGCGTGCGTTAGCAACTCTCGGACTGTTTTTGGATGGCATCGAACGATTCAATTTTGGCGGGACGTGCTATGCGAACAACTTCTACCTCTATCAGCTACTCACGAACCTGGGTTATCAAACCACGTTGTGTGGTGCGGATATGTCCAATCCTGATGTTCATTTGGTAACCGTTGCGACTGTGGAGAAGCGAGAATATCTGGTCGACGTCGGTTATGCTGCTCCATTCTTGACACCTCTTCCACGCGACCTGGCGACAGATTACGTCATCGTGCTTGGACGGGACCGCTACGTTCTCAAGCCTCAGGATGCACGGGGCTGTTCCCGCCTGGAGTTGTACAGGGATGGAAACCTAAAACACGGCTACTTGGTCAAACCCGTGCCCAAACAGATTCGTGATTTCGAACAAGTCATCGCCGCTTCATATCGAGAAGACGCAACCTTCATGAATGCGCTCTTGCTCGCCCGGTTCTTCCCCAACCGATCCGTTGTCATTGATAATCTGACAGTTGTTGAATCTCGAGGGGCCGTATCAAGAATCCAAACTCTGGCCGGCCCGGACGAACTAGTTCAAGTCGTCCATGAATACTTCACGATTCCTTTGGAGTTCATAATAGAGGTGGTGAATGATCTCGGACGATTAGGGGATGCATGGGAGTGAGACGGCGTAAGTCACAATTGATTACTGGGCGCCGAAGGACGGCATGAAGGTTGACGGCGGCTTTGCCGCCAGTGGTATGGGCGCGGCTGACTGGCAATCATTCGGGTGAGTGACACTTCCGTCACGCAACTTTTCTTCGGGGCTTGAGAATGAAGCCGACACGTAGGCCGGCATGTCCGAGCATTTCGATCAAGTTGTCAGTACTGAACCGGTCGATCTTGCCGCGCATGAGATCGCTGATTCGTGGCTGTGTCACACGTAGCCATTTGGCCGCCGCAGCCTGCGTCAGGTGGCGAGCCTTGATAAGTTTCGTAAGCTCGATCATGAGGTCGGACCGCGCTCGGAGGTTCTCGGCTTCTTCAGGAGAGAATCCGAGATCTCGGTACACGTTGCCAGATGAACGCTGGGTTTTCATGTGCGTCTAGCTCTCCTTTGGGTGTGTGTGAAGGTTTAGCACCTCAGCGAGTCGTCTCTTCGCCAGATTCATGTCCGTTTGTCGCGTCTGGCGAGTTCGCTTTTCAAAGGCATGAAGCACGTAGACGACTTCGGCCATCCGTGCGATGTAGAAGACTCGATGCTCGAGTCGTGTGTGAATACGTATTTCGTACACTCCGGGCCCTACGCCCTTGACTGGTCTGTAATCGCTTGGGATCAGTCCGGCCTGCACCCGGCGCAGTTGGTAACCGGCGAGTCTGCGCGCATCGGGGGGAAATGCTCGGAGATCCTCGAGGGACGAACCGAGCCAGACCAAGGGTTTGTCGTGCATGTCGTCCATGTGGGTAGTATACACCAATGTGTATATACACGCAAGAGTTGCCTTCCTGACAACCAGAGCGGGGTCACGAACTACTCGTGGCAATACGGCCAGAGGCTTGTTCGGGAATCCGTCGGAGGTGAGCGGTGCGCCGACGTGTTCGGCTCGTTCAGGCTCTCCACCCGAGAGATATCCTTGTATAACTTGCATACAATCGTATGCATACTGCATATAGGAGCAAGAGATAGGGAGCGTTACCTCCGCCGTTCGCAACCCCCATCCAGCCTGCCCCGTCCCCCCCTTGCCGTCTGACCCTCCTCGTGCTAGAATGACAACGCCGGTGGAAGCTAGATGGCCGCGGGCCGTCCTGTTTCCCGGCTTGCCGCGCGGCACAGCCGGGAGAGAGGGTGGTCCGAGGAAAGTCCGGACTCCGTAGGGCAGGGTGCTGGGTAATACCCAGTGGGAGAAATCCCAAGGAAAGTGCCACAGAAAACGAAACCGCCCGCGACGTTAGCCGCGAGCAAGGGTGAAACGGTGAGGTAAGAGCTCACCAGTGCCCGTGGTGACACGGGCAGCTAGGTAAACCCCACCTGGAGCAAGGCCAAATAGAAGAGGAGAGGTGGCCCGCCTCGTTATGACTCTCGGGTAGGCTGCTTGAGGCGCGCGGTAACGCGCGTCCCAGATAAATGGTCATCGCGGCCCGCGGGAGCCGATTCAATCGGCTTGCGTGGGTCGACAGAACCCGGCTTATTGCTTCCTCCGGCATACTACGTTTCAGAGCGATCCGGCGGTGCCGACGCCCTTGACTGAAGAACGCGTCGGATGCACGCACGCCTGTGATGCAAGGACCGTCTTTGATACTAGAATGCCTTTGATGCAACAACGCGTTTGACGCAGGAGCAGCAAGACAGGAGCAGCAGGAAGAAAACGCGCGAAGCACCTGTTGCGTCTCCACACACTTGAGAAATCAGGGAGAGTGATGTGTTCAACTCAGGAAGAAGGAGCGGAGCGCTGTCAGGTCTGAGACCCCACTGGGTCGGGCCATCTCAGCCACCGGCAGAATGCGTGAATGAACTTGCGTCCTGCCTCGCGATACCACGGGCATTTGCCGCGATCCTGGCGGCCAGGAAAGTGGACACGCCTGAGAAAGCACGGAAATTTCTCAATCCGTGCATCTCTTTCCTTTACGATCCCTTCCTTCTGCCCGACATGGAGAAGGCCGTTCAGAGGATTCTCACCGCAATCCGCAACAATGAGAAGATGCTAATCTTCGGCGATTACGACGTGGACGGGATTACATCCGTTTTCCTTCTCACGTCTTTCTTGAGAGAGCTTGGAGGCGACGTCGAGTACATCATCCCTCACCGGCTTCGCGATGGATATGGGCTTTCGGAAAAGGGCGTTCTTGCGGCGAAAAAGCTGGGCGCCACGCTCATCGTGACGGTGGACAACGGAATCGCCGCGCTGGCGGAGGTTTCGCTTGCTAATTCTCTCGGCATCGACGTAATCGTGGTCGACCATCACGAGCCCGGTGCAAAGATGCCGGACGCCTGTGCCGTCATCGATCCCAAGCGCGCCGATTCTAACTACCCGTTCCTTGACCTGGCGGGTGTTGGAGTCGTCTACAAGTTTACACAGGCGCTTCTAATGGCCGCGCCAAGGGAAGTGCCGCGGGACGTGAACGAGTATCTTGACGTCGTGGCGTTGGGAACGGTGGCAGACGTGGTTCCTCTCACGGAAGAAAACAGGGTCTTCACCAAGCTTGGTCTTGAGACTCTGCAATCGAGTAATAAGCCGGGTATCGAAGCGCTGAAGGAGTTGTCCGGACTTGCGGGAAGGAAGATCGGAAGCGAGCACGTGGCGTTCATTCTGGCTCCCCGCATCAATGCCGCCGGCAGAATGGGAGATTCGGAATCTGGCATACGACTTCTCTTCTCCAAGGACATGGACGAGGCTCGTGCGATTGCAGAGGGCCTCGAGGACGACAACTCGCGGAGGCGACAGGTCGACGAAGAGACGCTTCGCCAAGCGATAGCGAAACTCGAGAAGACGTACGGGAATGAAGTGCCTCCCAGTATTGTTCTTTGGTCGAGGCGATGGCACCCCGGTGTGCTGGGCATAGTCGCATCCAGGCTCGCCGAGCGCTACAGAAGGCCCACCGTCCTCATCTCGGTGGAAGGCGAAACCGCGAGGGGTTCGTGCAGAAGCGTTCAGGGATTTGATTTGTACGGGGCGCTCTCGCAGTGCAAGAGCATACTCACCGGCTTTGGAGGCCACAGCCACGCCGCCGGCATAACACTGAACAAGAGCGATCTCGAGAAGTTCAGAGACACGTTCGTTCCACTCGTGGAGGAGAGTCTCAGGGGTATTGATGTGACACCGAAGCTGTATCTGGATTACGAACTCCATCTTTCAGAGCTCAATGAGCGACTGGCCGGGCTTCTCGGAGAACTCGCGCCTTTCGGCGTGGGCAACCCGGAGCCGGTGTTCGTGACCAGCGGGGTGCAGGTGATGGACAGATCTCTGGTGGGCGGAGGTTCCCACCTCAAGATGTCGGTGAGGCAGGGTAGCTTCTACGCGGACTGTATCGGTTTCAACCTCGCACATCTGGAGAGGGAGATAGCCTGTTCTGCGGGAGAGGTCTCCATCGCGCACATACCGTGGCTCAGTACCTGGCAGGGAAGGAACAGGCTCCAATTGAAACTCAAGGATCTCAAGGGTCCGTGATGGACAAGGCTTCAGGCAACGACAATATCACAAACGACAAGAAGAGTACGGGCGACAGCAAAGTCCCACGCGACGACAGGCCTGCGGGGGACACGGAGAATCTGCTCAGCTCCCTGGTGAAGGAATTGAACACAAGGTGTCCCCGCGTGAAGGTGGACGCAGTCGAGAGAGCCTTCACGTTTTCAGACACTGCTCACAAGGGTCAACTCAGGAAATCCGGGGAACCGTTTGTCACCCATTGCGCCGAGGTTGCGGGCATCCTGATCGATCTCCTCGAGCGAAGGATGGACACTCCGCTCGTTTGCTCGGCGCTTCTCCACGACGTGATAGAAGACGGAAATGTGACTGCCGCCCAGATCGAGGAAGACTTCGGGAAGGAAGTCGCGTACCTCGTGGACGGAGTGACCAAGATAAGCGGCTTCAGATTCAAGAGCAGAGAGATACAACAGGCCGAGTACTTCCGAAAGATGCTCCTCTCGATGGCGAAGGACGTCCGCGTTGTTCTGATCAAACTCGCTGACAGGCTGCACAACATGCGCACGCTGGGCTCGCTCGATGCGACGAGGATCATGCAGACCGCAGAAGAGACGCGCGATATTTTCGCGCCGTTGGCTCACAGGTTGGGAATCTGGAAGCTCAAGTGGGAGCTCGAGGATTTGGCCTTCAAGTACCTGGACCCGGACACGTACCGTGAGATTTCCGACAAGGTCGCCCAAGCGCGCGAGGACAGGGAACGCTACGTCGAGGACGTAATAGAGACCGTCAGCAAGCGAGTCACGGCTTCGGGAATCAAGGCGGACGTCGTGGGAAGGCCCAAGCACTTTGCGGGCATCTACAGAAAGATGAAAGAGCGCGACTGTCAGTTTGAGGAGATATACGACCTCATCGGGATAAGGATAATCGCCACGAGCAAGGCGGAGTGCTACAGGGTTCTGGGTATCGTCCACGATCTCTACGCTCCGGTTCACGACAGGTTCAAAGACTATATCGCTACCCCGAAGAGCAACATGTATCAGTCGCTCCACACAACGGTGTTCGGTCCGAAGGGGGAGATGGTCGAATTCCAGATACGAAGCAGGGAGATGGACAGGACCGCGGAGCTTGGAATCGCGGCACATTATTCTTACAAGGAAGGTGTGGCCGTCGGCGGCGAATTGCAGAAAGTGCGCGAACTTCTGAAGCAGGCGACGGAATGGCAGGAGAACACGAGCGATCCGGCGGAATTCATGAGTCTCGTCAAGGAATCTCTTTACCACGCCGAGGTCTTTGTGTTCACGCCGAAGGGAGACGTGAAACACTTGCCGAGAGGTTCTACGGCACTCGATTTCGCCTACGCCGTGCACACGGAAGTCGGTAATCACTGCGTCGGGGCGAAAGTTAACGGAAAGCTTGTGTCCACGAAGCACGTGCTTGAGAGTGGCGACACGGTCGAGATTGTCACGTCTTCGTCGGCGAGACCGAGCGAGGATTGGCTCAAGGTCCTGAAGAGCTCCGAGGCCCGGGGCAAAGTTCGTCACTGGCTGAGACTGGTGAGTCAAGAGGACAGCATCGCCCTCGGAAGGGAGATTCTCGAGAAGGAGCTCAAGAAAAACCGGGTAGCGGCTCCCGACGACCTGACCGAGATTGCCGTGGCGATGGGTCTTAAGTCCGAAGAGCAGCTCGCGGCTGCAATAGGCAGAGGCGAGACGAGCGTCGAGAGCGTTCTGCTGAGGATATCGCCTCGGCCTTCCAGGGGCGGAATAGAAAGCGTCTTTCCTTTCAAGAGGCTGCGTGAGTTCGCGGAGAGGCGCAGGCACTACGTAAAGATCCAAGGTATTTCGAATCTCATGGTTTCCTTCGCCCACTGCTGCGAGCCCATCCCCGGGGACAGGATAACCGGAATAATAACGCGCGGCAGGGGAGTCTCCGTGCACAGAATCGATTGTCCCAACACGCATGACGATCGCGTGGAAAAGGGACGACGCATCGACGTCGAGTGGGACGTAGGTAAGGAAGACCTCTTCATGGTGAACCTCATAGTGAGGGGGAGCGACAGGCAGAACCTGCTCTTCGACATTGCGAAGGCGATTTCTGAAACGAGGACAAACATCAAGCGCACGGACATGGGGCTGGTGAACGGCGAAGTCAGGGGCAGATTTGTGGTGGAGGTACAGAATCTCCGGCACCTGGGGGGGGTAATAAAGGCGATCTCCAAGGTTAAGAACGTGACGGGAGTCGAAAGAGGGCAGTTCCTGGTTGAGGCCTTTCCGAAGCTGGAGCCCGAGAAGGACGCCGAGAGATGAAGGCGGTGGTACAACGGGTGACCTCCGCGTCGGTGAGCGTCGCGGGAGAAGAAGTGTCGCGCGTGGGCCCGGGGCTTCTGATATTGCTCGCCGTCGGGAACGGCGATACCGAGGAAGAGGCGCGATGGACCGCGGTGAAATGCGCGGAGCTCAGAGTCTTCCAGGACGAAGACGGCAAGATGAACAAGTCCCTCCTCGACGTGGGCGGCTCTGCGCTGGTGGTGTCACAGTTCACGCTGTACGGCGATTGTTCCCGTGGCAGACGGCCGAGCTTCACGGGGGCGGCGGTTCCGGAGAAGGCGCGGGAGCTTTTCGGTGCGTTTTGCGATTTCATGCGTGGCACCGGCGTTGAAGTGAAGACGGGCGTGTTCGGCGAGAGAATGATGGTGAGGATGGAGAACGACGGCCCCGTCACTCTTATAATTGAAAGAGAGAAGAAAGAGTAATGTTCATCTCGCCTCCGCGCAAGAGAATGGTTCTGGCTTCGGGGTCTCCCAGAAGGCGCGAGCTCGTCAAGATGATCGGACTTGAGTTCGAGCTCGCCGTCCCGGAAATCCACGAAGACTCTGCGCCGCACGCGAGGCCCTCTAAGTTCGTCGTCGAGCTGGCGCTTGCGAAGGCGCTCTCGCTTGCACAGAGGTTTCCGAACGCCGTCATCCTCGGTGCCGACACCGTGGTTGTTCTGGATGGACGGATTCTGGGGAAGCCCCGGAGCGTGGCCGACGCGAGGAGAATGCTCCGCGCGCTGAGCGGGAGAACCCACGTAGTGTACACGGGGCTTGCGCTGGTTGACGTACCGACGGGCGTTCGCGAGACCGCATACGAGAAGAGTCGCGTCACGATGAAGAATATCGGGAACGCGGAGATTGACGATTACCTGGCGACGGGAGAGCCGATGGACAAGGCCGGAAGCTACGGGATCCAGGGTTTCGGAGCAGTCTTCATAAAGCACATTAACGGATGTTTCTTTAACGTTATGGGGCTTCCGGTGGCGAGGCTTTACGACATGCTGAGGGAGCTCTCCGAGAAGCTGGGCCGATGAAAGGAGTCCTGACACGTGACGTCACCATTTAGCGAGCCCAGGACGATCGAGTGGACCGGGACCGCCGTGAAGATAATCGACCAGACCATTCTGCCCGGGCGGCTCAGATATCTGGAGCTTTCTTCCGCGGAGGAGACGGCAGACGCGATTCGAACCATGAAGGTGAGAGGAGCTCCTGCGATCGGCGTGGTCGCTGCTCTGGGCGTGGCGCTTTCCGTGCGAGGCCGTGGTGGGTCAAGCGCAACGGAATCTGACGCGGCGAAACGCGCCCTCGATGCCATCGAGCTTCTGCGCTCTACGAGGCCCACGGCGGTCAATCTAGCCTGGGCACTCGAACGAATGAGAGGGGTAGTCGGGAAGACGAAGCGCTCGCGGACCGGAGGGTTGAAGGAGGCACTTCTCTCGGAGGCGCTGTCCATCATGGAAGAGGACAAGCGTCTGTGTCGGAGGATCGGCGAGAACGGGGCGAGGCTTCTCAGAGACGGTTCGACGGTCCTCACGCACTGTAACGCGGGAGCGCTCGCAACTGCGGGGATGGGGACCGCCCTGGCGGTGATCTACGTTGCCGTGAGTCAGGGAAAGAAAATACGGGTGATAGCTGATGAAACCAGGCCCCTGCTCCAGGGTGCAAGGCTCACTGCCTGGGAGTTGGTGGCGCGGGAGATTGACGTTACCGTGGTGTGCGATTCCGCTGCGGCGTGGTTGATGAAGCAGGGCAAAGTGGACTGCGTGCTGGTGGGCGCGGACAGAGTCGCTCGAAACGGTGACGTGGCCAACAAGATCGGTTCCTATTCTCTGGCGATCGTGGCGAAGGAGCACGGGATACCATTCTACGTGGCATGTCCGTATTCAACCATAGATGAATCCCTGCCGGACGGTTCGAGCATTCCGGTCGAAGAGAGGGGAGAGGAAGAGATAAGACTCGTGGCAGGAAAGAAGGTCGTGCCGGACAAGGCACGCGTCTATAATCCTGCCTTCGATATTGTTCCTCACGATTACGTGGCGGCGATAGTCACGGACAGAGACGTCACAACTCCGCCCTTTGAGGGAAAGCTGGGCATTGCGGGGGGGTAGGGCCAGGGTAGTCCGTTTTGGGTTAGTATTGTGTTGACATGACGAGAGTTGACGGTTATTATCGTAGTTTGACAAAAAAGCCTAATGGGAGTTGATTTCATCAGGAGTTGATTTCATGAAGACTAGTATCGCGAAGAAGGAACAGTTTCCCGCTGAATGGCTTGTGGTTGACGCGGCGGGAATGATCCTGGGCAGGCTCGCCAGCCGAGTCGCTTACAGGCTGATGGGAAAAGGCAAGCCGGCGTTCAGCCCGCACCAGGACCTCGGAGACCACGTGGTCGTCGTCAACGCAGAGAAGATTCGTGTGACGGGCTCCAAGGTTTCCACGAAGACCTATTTCAGGTACTCCGGCTACCCCGGCGGAGCCAAGTTCACCTCTCTCAAGGAACTGCTCGAGACGAAACCTGAGGAGGTCATAAGACACGCCGTCAAGGGCATGCTTCCGCACAGCAAATTGGGAAGGCAGATGTTCAAGAAACTTCATGTTCACAAAGGCCCGAAGCATCCCCACGCGGCACAGAACCCGAAGCCCTGGACGTCTGAAGAATTCGTGTGAGGAGATGGAGGTAGAGAATGTCAGTTGAGCGGTATTACGGAACCGGCAGGCGAAAAGAGGCAGTCGCCAGAGTCAGAATCTTGCTTGGCACGGGCCGAAGGAGCGTAAACAATCTGAGCTTTGAAGAGTACTTCAGGCGGAAGACCCTCGTGGCTCACGCACAGCAACCAATGGTCGTGACGGAGACCGCCACCAAGTATGACGTCATTGCGTCGGTGAACGGAGGGGGCCTGAGCGGTCAGGCGGGCGCCGTCAGCCTGGGGATTGCCAGGGCTCTAAAGCTGGCGCACCCGGAGCTTGTCACGATTCTGCGCAGGGAAGGACTTCTCACGCGAAATCCGAAGATGAAGGAACGCAAGAAATACGGGCAGCCCGGAGCGAGAAAGAGATTCCAGTTCTCCAAGAGGTAGGCTGTCAACACACACGTCTCTGCGAAGTACGCAGTGGTTCCAAGAGTACAGGAGCCTTCTAGAGACGGCGGACCAAAACTGCGATACGAGGAGGAATTGATGTCTCAGATTGGAATGAAAGAGCTGCTCGAGGCAGGGGTTCACTTTGGGCATCAGACCCGCAGGTGGAACCCGAAGATGAAGGACTACATCTTCATCGAGAGAAGTGGAATCTACATCATCGATCTTCAGCAGACTCTGAAGTGTATCGACGTCGCTAGAGAAAAGATCAGGGAAGTGGCGAGAGGCGGCGGCAAGATCCTTCTTGTCGGCACAAAGAAGCAGGCCAGAGACACTGTCGCCGAAGAGGCGGCCAGATGCAAAATGTTCTACGTCTGTGAACGCTGGCTTGGAGGAATGCTCACCAACTTCCGAACCATCCGCTCCAACATTCGGAAGTTGAAAGAGCTGGACCAAATGAGCCTGGACGGCACCTACCAGAAGCTCTCGAAGAAGGAAGTCGCGCAGCTCGAGAAACAAAGGCAAAAACTCGAGAAAATCTTCAAGGGAATCAAGGAACTGGACACTCTACCCAAGCTGGTGTTCATCATAGACACGAAGAAAGAAAAGATCGCGGTCGCCGAGGCCAGTAAACTCAAGATTCCGATCGTCGGAATCGTCGACACGAACTGCGATCCCGACCTTATAAGTCATCCCATCCCCGGAAACGACGACGCCATAAGGGCGATAAAACTCTTCTGCAGAATGGCAAGCGATGCCGTTATCGAAGGGCTCGCCGAGGCGAGCGAAGGCGAGGACCTGGGCGCGCAGGAGGGTGAGGTTCCGGAGGGTAAGGAAGTCGGGCTGCCTCAACCCGAGGAGGTAGTGGTAGAGGAAGTAGTTCCTGATCCGGCACGCAAGGCGGGTCCACGTGATTCCAGAACACACGAAGTAAGAGGCCGCGGCAAGGAGGATCCGAGAACAGGGCAGGCAGGAAAGCCGGAGGGCAGCGATGGAGATTAGCACCGAGCTGATACGACAGTTGAGGGAACGAACAGGCGCAGGCGTTGTGGACTGCAAGAAGGCGTTGACGGAGTGCGCCTGCGATCTCGAGAAGGCGATAGAGCATCTCAGAAAGATGGGAATCGCTGCTGCTGCAAAGAAGGCTTCACGGGTCGCTTCGGAGGGACTTGTTGAAGCCTACATTCATCCAGGAAGTCGGATGGGTGCTCTGGTGGAGGTCAATTGCGAAACCGACTTCGTGGCAAGAACCGCTGAATTCAGGACGCTCGTTCGAGACATTGCGATGCAGGTCGTGGCGAGCGATCCGGTCGCTGTTTCGCGTCAGGAAGTCCCAGGTGATCTTCTGGAGAAAGAGAAGGAGATTCTGGCTGCCCAAGTTGCAGGCTCGGGAAAACCTCCACAAATCATCGAGAAGATCGTCCAGGGCAAGCTCGACAAGTTCTACAAGGACAATTGCCTTCTTGAGCAGCCCTTCATAAAGGATCCAAAGAGATGCGTGGAGGACATAGTCAAGGAGGCGACGGCGAAGTTTGGAGAGAACGTCGTCGTCAGGAGATTCTCGCGTTTCCGTCTGGGCCAGTGCTCTTAGCAGGCAGCATAGATGCCTCAGATCCGTTACGAAAGAATCCTGCTCAAATTGAGCGGGCAGGTTCTCACCGGCGAGAAAGACTACGGTATTTCCCACACCCGTGTTGCCGCGTTGTGTTCGGAGATTCATGATGTTGCGGCCGCGGGCGTCCAGGTCGGGATGGTAGTCGGTGGCGGCAACATCTTCAGGGGTTCGGAGGCCGAGCGTGCGGGGATGGACAGGGTGAGCGCCGACTACATGGGAATGCTGGCCACGGTCATTAACGCTCTCGCCCTGCAAGATCACCTGGAGAAGCTCGGTCTACACACCCGCGTTTTGTCGGCAATCAACATGGCAGAGATAGCCGAGCCGTACGTCCGTCGCAGGGCCATCAGGCACCTGGAGAAGGGACGTGTCGTCATAATGGCCGGCGGGACGGGCAACCCTTACTTCACCACTGACACGGCCGCCGTTTTGCGAGGAATCGAGATTCACGCGGACGTTCTCCTCAAGGCCACCAGGGTCAGAGGTGTCTTCACTTCTGACCCTGTCACGAATCCCGATGCAACGTTTTTGGAAGAGGTGAGCTATCTTGAGGTCATCAACAAGGGTCTCAAGGTAATGGATTCCACTGCTATTTCCCTTTGCATGGAAAACAGACTGCCCATAATCGTGTTCGACGTAAACAAGAAGGACAACATCAAGAAGGCAGTCGCGGGAGAAAAGGTCGGAACATTAGTCGGAGAGGGTTAGGATGGAAAAGGAGACTATCGCCAGGATCGAACAAAAAATGAAGAAGGCGGTCGAGCACTTGAGACAGGAGCTTGCCTCCGTGAGAACCGGCAAGGCCACGACCGCTCTGCTCGACTCGGTCAAGGTGGATTATTACGGCTCTAACGTTCCTCTAAATCAGGTCGCGGGTGTTAGCGCGCCCGAACCGAGACTGCTGATCGTGCACCCGTGGGAAAGGACGATGGTCCCCGCGATCGAAAAGGCGATTCTCAAGGCCGACCTGGGCCTAAATCCCGCCAACGACGGAACTGTGATACGAATTCCGATACCTCCTCTCACCGAGGAAAGAAGAAAGGACCTGGTGAAGATTGTGAAGAAGATGGTGGAGGAGGGACGCGTCGGCGTAAGGAATCTGAGGCGCGAGGGGAATGAAGAGATCAAGAAACTGGAGAAGGACGCAAAGATCTCCGAAGATACGGCCCGAAAATCACAGAACGACGTACAGAAGCTTACGGACAAGTACATTCAGCTGATGGAAGAGCTTCTCTCCAAGAAGGAAGCTGAAATCATGGAGGTCTGAGGGGAGGAGAGATTGCCCGTCACCGATGGTAACAAGAGAGCCGGCGAGATAAAGGCCGCGGGAAATCTTCCGGGGCACATCGCAATCATAATGGATGGAAACGGGAGGTGGGCGAGGAAGAGAGGCCTTCCGCGAATCCAGGGACATCGAGCGGGGAGAAAAGGGGTGAGGGAGGCCGTGGAAGGCTGCGTCGAACTCGGCATAGGGGTCCTCACTCTGTACACTTTTTCTGTGGAAAACTGGAGTAGACCTGAGAGAGAGGTTTCTGCCTTGATGCGTTTTTTGCATCAGACTCTGAAGGAAGAAAGGGAAGAGCTCAAGAAGAACGGCGTGAGATTGGGAGTGATCGGGCGCGTGTCGGACCTGCCCAAGAGCGTGCAGAGGGTCTTGAACGAAAGTATCGATTGTTTGAAAGAAGGAAAGGGCCTCCTGCTGAATCTTGCGCTGAGTTACGGGGGGCGGGCCGAAATAGTGGACGCCGTGAAGAGAATTCTCTCGGAGGCATCGGTCGCCGGGACGAGGCCGGAACTGATTGACGAGAAGCTCATCGAGAGCCGCCTCTATACGTCGGGACTTCCGGACCCCGATCTGCTCATCAGAACAAGCGGAGAGATGCGGCTGAGCAACTTCCTGCTGTGGCAACTCGCTTACTCCGAGATGTGGGTCACCGATACACTCTGGCCCGACTTCCGGAAGAAACACCTCTTCGAGGCCGTGCGGGACTATCAGAAGCGTGAGCGGCGCTTCGGGAGGATAGATTGAGCCGAGTAATGGAGGCGATTTCTCGCTCGAAAGAGAACAGATCTTTCCGCCTGAGATTCCTCATGGGCGTGATATTCGTGCCGCTGCTCGTCTACCTGGCGCACGTCGGGAAGTTCTTCTTCCTGGGCCTCGTGGATCTGGTGCTGCTCTTGGGCATACTCGAATTCTATCGCATGATGAGAAAGGCGGGTTATCAGCCGTACAGAGCCATAGGGGCCGGCACGACGCTCGCCCTCACGTGGTACGTGTACTTCGGGAGCGCGTTTTACTCCAACTTTCTGCTGACCGCGGTCCTGATACTTATCGCAATCCTGGAGCTGTTTCGCGAGGGAGGAAACTTTTCCGTCACGCACATGGCCGTCACGATCTTCGGCGTGTTTTACGTCGGCTGGTTGGGGACGCATCTCGTTTTTCTGAGAGAGCTGCCGTTGAGGATTGGCCAACCGTACAGCGAGGGCGCGAGATACGTCCTGCTGCCTTTCTTTCTCGCATGGAGTTCCGACACCGCGGCCTACTTGGCCGGCAGGTTTTTTGGAAAGACGAAGCTCATGCCCAGGATAAGTCCGAACAAGTCGCTCGAAGGCTCCGCGGGCGCGCTCATCGCGTCCCCGTTCGTGGCTTGGGTCGCCAAGGTGACGTTCGCACCGTTTCTCACCACGGTCGATGTCGTCGCTCTTGGGCTCATCTGCGGCGTGGCTTCTCAATTGGGAGACCTCGTGGAATCCATGATAAAGAGAGAGGCCAGTGTGAAGGACGCCTCGAGTGTGATTCCTGGACACGGTGGATTGCTTGACAGATTCGACAGCCTTCTATTTGCGGCTCCCGCCGTCTACTACTACCTCGCTATTGCTGTGTTCTAACCCAACCAGGCTGGAACTAGAGTGAAAGAAATCGTCGTCCTCGGTAGCACAGGTTCAATCGGCCGGAATTGCCTCGCCGTGGCGAGGGAGTTTAGCTCGGCCTTCAGGATCGTTGGTCTGGCAACGGGTTCCAACGTTGATGCACTTGCAGAGCAAGTCGAAGAATTCAGGCCCGAAGTCGTTTCCATTGCACAGGAAGCGGCGGCGGAAGAGTTCTCCAAACGCCACGCTGCATCCGGGCTCAGGGTTCTGAGCGGCACCGAGGGCCTGAGGGAACTTGCCAGGTGGAAGCGATCCCAGATGATCGTGAACGGCCTGGTGGGAGCAATAGGGCTGGTCCCGACTGTCGAGGCCATCGAGGCCGGCAAGGATGTTGCTCTGGCGAACAAGGAGTCGATGGTACTGGCCGGTGAGCTTGTGATGAGCCTGGCGAGAGCGCGCGGCTCGACGGTCCTCCCCATAGACAGTGAGCACTGCGGAATTCACCAGTGCCTTGTGGGCCGGAGTGCCGGGATAAGACGAATCGTTCTGACCGCCTCCGGCGGCCCCTTTCTCAATCGGGAGCCGGACGAGCTGAGGGACGTGACGCCGGAGGAAGTGATGCAGCACCCCGTCTGGAACATGGGGCGGCGAATCTGCGTCGACAGCGCCACGTTGCTCAACAAGGGCTTTGAGCTCATGGAGGCGAGATGGTTTTTCGGGGTGGAGCTCTCGAGCCTTGGGGTTCTGATACACCCTCAGTGCGCGATTCACGCGATGGTCGAGTTTGCTGACGGAACTGCGCTGGCTCAAGTCAGCAGAGCGGACATGAGAATACCCATCCTCTACGCAATGAGCTATCCTGAAACAGTCGACACACGCTTTGAATCGAGCGATCTTCCATGCGTCGGCCCTCTGACGTTTGCGGAACCGGATCTCGAACGGTTTCCGTGCCTGCGATTGGCATACAGTGCGGCGAGGGCAGGCGGGACGGTCCCTGCGTTCTTGAACGCCGCAGATGAGGTGGCCGTGGCGGCCTTTCTTGAGAGAAGAATACGATTCACCGACATTATCCGAGTCCTCGAGGGTTCGCTCGAGCGTCTGGCGGGGACGCCGGCCACGTCCGTCGAGGGCGTGCTCCGCGCAGACGGTGAGGCGCGAATTGTGGCTCGGGAAATTGTGACGGGAATAGCGGCTTCTTCGTGACCGTGTCCTTTACCTGGACTCACACGTTGCCGCGACTAGATTGCCGAGGTGATCATGAAAATCGACGAACCCAAGAGGAGAAGGCTGGAGAAAATCGCGGGGAGTTTCCCCGAGAAGAAGGTGCTCGTGATCGGGGACCTCATGCTGGACGAGTACGTGTATGGGAGCACCGACCGCATCTCTCGAGAGGCTCCGGTCCTCATCCTGACCTACACCGGAAGCCTGCTCATGCCGGGAGGCGCGGGCAACGCCTGCGCGAACGTGAGTTCTCTTGGAGCCACGGCTATACCGGTGGGCGTGGTGGGAAGGGACGCGCCCGGGGCGCGGTTACTCACTCTCTTGGGAGAGTCGGGAATTGCGACCGAATCGGTGGCGTCGTGCGATGGTTTCGAGACCGTGGAGAAGACGCGGATTCTTGCGGGCGGCTTTCATTGCGCCAAGCAGCAGGTGATAAGGATTGACAGAGGAAGAAGGGTAGGGCTGGAGCGGCGCGTCGAGAATCTTGTGCTGGAAAGAGCGCTGGACCTGGTGGCCCGGGTTGACGCCGTTCTTTTTTCAGACTACGGGTACGGCGTGGTGTCCGAGAGAGTGCGCGGCGAGGTGATGAGATCGGCAAGGGCCAAGCGGAAGCCCGTGTGCGTCGATTCTCGGTTCCACCTGCCGAAGTTCAAGGGCGCCACCGTGGCGACTCCGAACGAGGCAGAGGCGGGGCAGGCAGCGGGCATTCTGATCAAGGACCGCGACACCCTGGCCTCCGCGGGGAAAAGGCTCGTGGACCGACTGGACTTGAGGAACCTGCTGATCACTCAGGGGAGCTCAGGGATGACGGTTTTTGAGAAGGGTAAGCTTCCCGTACACATACCGATATTCGGCTCGGACGAGATTGCAGACGTGACGGGAGCCGGGGATACTGTTGCGGCGGCGGTGTCGCTCTCTCTCTCGTGCGGGGCGACCATTGTGGAGGCTTCGTGCGTTGCCACGTACGCCGGTTCCGTGGTTGTGATGAAGAGGGGCACGGCGACCGCGAGCACCGCCGAGATCGTTGAGGCCATGTCGAGGGGGAGAATCGGAGGTCTGAAGACCCTGTGAAGTCTGCGAAGCTGAGGACGTTGGGGGAACTCGAGAAGACAGTCGCTGCACTGAGGCGCGGAGGCAAGCGAGTCGTGCTCGCGAACGGCTGCTTCGATCTCATTCACGTGGGACACGTCCGATATCTCGGGGCGGCAAGAGCACTCGGTGATTGTCTCATCGTCGGGATCAACAGTGACAGAAGCGCCAGGAAATTGAAGGGGAAAGGTCGGCCGGTAGTGAATGCGGAGGAGAGGGCAGAGATAATCGGCGCGTTCGGGTGCGTGGATTACTGCTTCGTCTTCGACGAGCCGACGCTGGACTCTTGTATCCTGCGTCTTAAGCCGGACGTTCATGCGAAGGGCACGGACTACACGAGGGAGAATGTTCCGGAGCGCTCCACGGTGCTGGAAGTGGGCGGAAGAGTCGAGATCGTCGGAGACGAGAAGTCGCACGCCACCAGAGATCTGGTAAAGATCATACTTGGAAAGTTCTCAAGAGATAGATGAACGTTGAAAGAATTCTGCTCACAAGACTCAGGTACATCGGCGACGTTGTGCTCACCACGTCGTGCATTCGGGCACTCAGAGAGAGCTTCCCGAAAGCCGAGATAGTCTATCTCACTCAGGCCCCATACGGTGAACTCCTCATGGAGCATCCCCTCCTCGCGCGCACGATAACCATCGACCGGGCTTCTTACGGCGCCCGAGAGGCGCTCTCCCTAATGTGGAACCTGATGAGAACCCGCTATTCGCTTGCCATCGACCTGTTTGCGAATCCACGAAGCGCGATCTTGACTGCCTCCACTTTGGCGGCGAGAAGAGTCGGTACTTACCATCTGTCGCGGAGCTGGGCCTACAACGTGAACGTGCGCGTAGCTCCCGAGATTCGGAGCGCCGTGGAGCATCACCTCGAGCATCTCAGGAAGATCGGCCTGAACGTTCGTTTCTCTCTCCCCGAGTTGTTCGTGACGAAGGACGAATCCCGGGAAGGCGAGCGCATCATGAGGGCACTGGGGGCGCGCGAGCCGCGGAGAACCGTCTTGATTCAACCTGGTGCCAAGTGGCAGGCGAAGAGGTGGCCGTCGGAGCGGTTCGTGGAAGTGGCTCGACTGGTGCGAGGTGAGGCCCTCGACGTGGGTTTTCTGGCCGGACCGGGAGAGGAGAGTCTCGTCGAAGATTGTGCGCGTAGTGTGCCCGGTGCGCGTGTCGTTGCCGGCCTGACGCTGAGAGAGCTGATGAAGGTGATGTCGGTGACGGCCGGTTACGTCGGGAACGATGGAGGGCCCACTCACGTATCCGCCGCGCTCGGACGGGTCACGGTGGGAGTTTTTGGGCCGAGCGAACCGGACGTATGGTTCCCGTACGGAGTTGGAGGCAGGGCGGCCTGTGTGTACGAACAAGCGGATTGCAGGCCCTGTCATCTTCATTTCTGTGAGCATGTGAGCTGTCTCAAGAGAATAGACGCGAGAAGAGTGTTTTCCAGGCTGATGGATCTCGTCTCGACGAGGAATACGGAAGCATGAAGGTCGAGTCAACCTGCAAGCTTGCCCTCAGACTCGCAACTGCTCCCCCGCGCTCCATTCTGGTGCTGCGGCCAGGGGCGATGGGAGACGTACTTCTTACAACCCCGGCGCTGAGGGCCCTGAGGCGGGGGTTTCCTGACGCGACGCTCTCTGTTCTTGTGACCCGCGCCGGAGAGGCGATCCTGAGAGGAAACCCGAACGTCGACGAGATCATTGTGCTTGACAAGTCCTCGCTGCGTTCGCAGGCGGGCGTGATCCCACTTGTAAGACGGAAGAGGTTCGATCTGATCGTTGACTTTCTCTGTAATCCCAGGACGGCAATCATTGCGCTCCTCTCAGGCGCTCCGCAAAGGCTGGGCTACGACGTCAGGATGAGGAAGATCGCGTACAATCATCGTAAAGCGAGGGACGAATACAGAGAGGGGAAGAAGGTAGTCAAGTATGCCGCCCAGGTGAACCTCGATATGCTAAGATGCGTCGGAATCGAGAGCGTGGATACGGGGCTCGATCTCGAAGTGAGTGAGGCCGCACGGAGCAAGATGGACGAGTTCTTGCGCCTTCATTCCATCGAGAAGAACAAGCTCGTCTGCGTGTGCCCCGCGGGCACGTGGCCGGCCAAAACCTGGGAGGTGGAGAAATTCGCCGGACTGGGAGACAGAATAGTGAGTGAACTGGGCCGCGAGGTTGTAATCCTGTGGGGACCGGGGGAGAAGGCGCTCGCAGAGAAGATGGCGCGGGCCATGAAGGCCGAAGCCGTCATCGCCTGTGAGACCGGGGTCGACGAGGTGAGCGCGATAATCCGAAACTCCGCGCTCTTCGTCTCCAACGATTCGGGTTTGAAACACATCGCAGTCGGTCTGGGGACGCCGACCGTGACGATCTTTGGTCCCACCAATCCCAGGACGTGGAACCCGGACGAGCCTGCGCACGGGGTTGTTTACGCCGCGGTAGATTGTCTTTTTTGTGACAAGAACGTTTGCGACGACATGCGATGTATGAAAGAACTGAGCGTCGGCGCTGTATTCTCGACGGTCAAGGAGGTCTTGGACCGGGGGCTGCGCGGGATTCAGGTGGGAAATTTCACGGACTCGGGGCGTGAGCCCGGGAAGTGCTCTGCGACGGAATCCGGGAGGGGGGAACCGCTGTGAGGGAGAAGCTGAGCGTGATAATCCCGACCTTCAATGAGGCGCACAATATTGCCGCTTGTTTGGATTCTGTTCTTTGGGCCGACGAGGTGATCGTGGTTGATTCTTTCAGCACGGATTCCACGGCGCAGATTTGTAAGAACTACGGCGTGAGGATATTCGACCACGAGTACGTGAATTCCGCGTCTCAGAAGAATTGGGTTTTGCCCCAGGTGTCGCACACGTGGGTGCTGATTGTTGACGCCGACGAGAGAGTGACGGAGCGCCTGCGCGACGAGATTCTGGGATTGCTGGAGGGCGGACCGGGATGCGACGGGTACTGGATAAGAAGGCGAAACTGCTTCATGGGAAGGGAAATCAGGCATTGCGGATGGGAGCGAGACAAAGTCCTGAGATTCTTCGACAGAACGAAGGGCCGCTATGAGGAAAAACACGTCCACGCGGAGATCGCACTCCGGGGCCGGGCGGGTTTTCTCGGAGCGCACCTGCTTCACGACAGTTACAGAGATTTTTCGGCCTATCTCACGAAGCTCGACAGGTACAGCGACTGGGGAGCCCAGGACGCCGCAAAGGGTGGGCGAGGTCGAGTGGTGGAGAAGCTTCTATTGAGACCTCCCGCCAGATTCGTGAGAATGTACGTATTTCGACTCGGGTTCTTGGACGGCATCCAGGGTTTCATGCTCTGCTCGCTGGCGGCCGTCAGTGTCTTCATGAAGTATGCGAAACTCTGGAAACTCACGCGGGGACGTCATTGATGCGGGTTCTCTTCGTCGACAGCGGACGTTCATGGCGAGGCGGGCAATACCAGGTCCTGAACCTCGGAACGGAGCTTCATAAGAGAGGCCACGAAGTCCTGCTCGTGTGTCAGAGGAAGAGCCCCCTTCAGCTCAAGTGGAGAGAACGGGGCCTTCTCGGTGAAGCCACGCGCATAAGGAGTGACCTGGACGTGAAGTCGTGGTTCCGCTTGGCTGGGATCCTTCGAGCGTTCGAACCTGCCGTCGTCCATGCGCACACGGGTCACTCGCACGCGGTGGCGTTGGGGGCGAGCTTCATTCACGACGTCAACGCGCTGGTGGTGACGAGAAGGGTCGCCAGTCCCATAAGGAGAACTTTTCTTAACAGGATGAAGTACTCGCGGTTCGTGACACGTTTTGTGGCGATCTCGTCCTCCGTCGCCAAGACGCTCGAGGACGCAGGCGTCTCTCCGGAGAGAATAAGCGTGATTCCAAGCAGCGTGAGGATCGAGACGAGTGAAGGAGAGGAGTCGCGTCTTGAGACGCGCTCGAAACTCGGCCTATCCGAAGAGGACTTCGTCGTACTGAACGTGGGGCGTCTCTCCGCGGAGAAGAGACAGGAGACTGTTCTGGAGGTGGCGGCAGTTGCCTCCGAGAAGGTAGCGAGGGCCAAGTTCATCGTCGTGGGTGAAGGTCGTCTCCGCGGTCGACTCGAAAGGCGCGCGAGAGAACTTGGGGTGGAGGAGCAGGTGAGATTCCTGGGATTCAGAGAAGACGTCCCCAGGCTGATGAGAATTGCGGACGTGTTTCTTTTTCCGTCGGTATCCGAGGGGTTGGGCACGTCTGTTCTGGAGGCCATGGCTGCGGGTGTCCCTGTTGTTGCATCTCGTACCGGCGGAATCGTCGAAATAGTCGAGGACGGTGCCACCGGGTTTCTTGCGGAGCCCGACGACGTGGATTCCATGGCGGAAGCCGTCGTCCGGTTGGCCGGAGAACCGGAGCTTTCCGGCGCGATGAGCGCCAGGGCCCGCGTCGTGGCAAAGGATCACTCGTTTGCGCGTTCCGGCGAATCGCACGAGAAGCTCTATCACGAGCTCGCGGGCTAGATCGACAGCTCTTCCGGCGCCGCGATCGGCGGCCGCTCGTGGTTCCGATGCTTGACTGACGGGGACAATGGGATTAAAGTAACCGATGAGGGAGGCGGGCGTTCTTATGTTATCCAGAAGGGGAAGCAGATGTTGACGATTTTCGCCGGCGCACTTGTATTGGGTGTTCTCATGTTTGTGCATGAGTTCGGTCATTTCGCAAGCGCCAAGGCGCTGGGCGTGCGAGTTCTGAAGTTTTCGCTGGGTTTCGGACCCGAACTCGTCGGATTCTCTCTGCGAGGGACGCGCTATGTCATCGCCGCCCTACCGGTGGGGGGATTTGTGAAGATGGCGGGTGAGAGTCCGGAGGCTCCCGAGAGGAGTGGGGCGCCGTGGGAGTTTTACTCGAAGCCGTGGTGGGCGCGCGTGATAATCGCCGCTTCCGGTCCGGCCATGAACCTTTTCTTTGCCTTTCTTGCGTGCGGCGCCATGTACCTCGTGGGCATCAGATTCCTGGACTTTGACAGCGTTGTCGGTCGCGTGGAACCGAGTTCCGTGGCCACTCAATACGGGTTTGCGGACGGCGACAGAGTGGTCGAGGTGAACGGTGTGCGGGTACGTACCTGGAGCGACTTCCTGGGGAAGGTACAGAAGGCGAACGACGGTTCCGCCGTCACCATAGTTGTGCAGAGAGAAGTCAAACCGGGACAGAACGTGCGAGTGAAAATCCCGGTGAAACCGCAGGACAGGGGCAAACTCCTCAGCGAACTGAGTCCTCCATCGAGCCCTCCGATCATCGGCTCGGTGAGCATCGGTCTTCCGGCGTACGAACGCGGTCTCAAGGTGGGCGATCGCATAGTGTCCGTGGACGGGACAGAGGTGACGAGCTGGGAACAATTGGCCGTCCTCATTCACGAAAGGCCCGACAGGGAGGTCTCGCTTGTCGTGGAACGAGCAGGAAGACAATTCCGGCGGACCGTGACGCCTGCGAGCCAGCAGATAGAGGGCCAGGGTGCGATAGGCTTGATAGGAATCTCGCCGACCGGCACGACTTACGGGATTGTCAGGGCAGGCGGTGTTCGAGTCGTCGCGTTGGCCGCTCGAGGCACTGCCGAGATGTTGGCTCAGACCTACTCGGGTCTTTTCAAGCTTGTGCTGAGGCCACGACAGTTGGGCAAGAGCATCGCCGGTCCCGTGACGATAATACAGATGTCCGGTGACCAGGCGCGTAGAGGACTTGGAAACCTTCTCTACTTCATAGCGTTTGTCAGCATTGCTCTTGTCGTCGTAAACCTGCTTCCAATTCCAATCATGGACGGGGGTCACGTAGTCTTCTGTGTAATAGAAGGAATCAGGGGAAAGGCCCTGAGCATGTCAAAGCAAATCGCGTTTCAAAGGATCGGAATCGCGATCGTAGGCACGCTCATTGTGTTTGCCTTTTGGGTAGACTTCGCCAGAATCGTTCAAAGGGGAAGGGCAACCTTGGGAACGCCGATTGAGCAGAAAGGTGGAAGCCCTGGTGAACGTGACACAGCAGGGGCGGTTTCGTCTGAATAGAAATCTCACCTCCCTGGTAGTTCTCTGCATGCTTCTCCTCGCGCCGGCCGCCTCCTTTTGTGCCGACGTCTTCAAACCCGTCTACGTGTCAGAGATAGAATTCGAAGGCAATCGAGTCTTCTCTGATTCGAAACTGAAGAAAGTCATGAAAACAAGGGAGCGCTCGATTCTGAGGCCCTTCAGAGAGAATGCGTTCAGAAAGGACTTTCTCCAGACCGACATCGAGTCAATAATCGGATTGTACAGCAGACACGGTTATCTCAAGACGAAGGTCGATTCGCAAAGCGTCGAGAGAATCAAGAAGGGCAGGGCCGTCTCGATTCTTCTGTGGATATCCGAAGGGCCGAGGACGATGGTCGCGGGCGTGCGAATCGAGGGAGCGTCAGCTCTGCGCGAACAGAAACTTACCAAGGGACTGCGTCTCAAGAAGGGAGTGCCGTTCGATCCGACGGCCCTCGAGACCGATAAGCTCAAGATCCTCGAAAGATACGCGGAGGCCGGCTACATATATGCGACCGTACTTGACAACACGGTGTTCGAGGGAAACCTGGCCAGCGTATTCTACATCGTGAGGGAAGGAATCCAGGTAAGAACGGGCAACATTGTGGTTGAGGGGAACAAGGCCACGGCGGAGCGGCTTGTCAGAAGAGAGGTGACGCTCAAGAGGGGCGACGTCTTGAGGCGCTCGGAACTGATCAAGACGCAGCAGTACATCTACGACTCCGAGCTATATTCCGACGTGCAGATATCGACCGTCAACGTGGACACCATGCCGCCGGTGGCGGATCTGCTGATTCTTGTCAAGGAACGCAAGCTTGGGTGGGTCGGAGGTGGTATCGGTTACGGGTCCAGCGACCAGCTGAAGGTTTTTAGTGACTGGGGACACAGGAATCTCTTCGGCAGTGGAAAGAGGCTCTTCACGTCCGCCAGCTTTGCTTTTGGAAGGAGACTATTCGAACAGGGAGAGGCCGTTCTGGATGCATCGCGGTTTGACGTTGGTATTGTGGAACCGTGGCTTTTCCACACCAGGACCGCGGGACAGGCCGTGCTTTACAGAGAGTACAAGAGAGAGGTTTCCTTCAGTCAGGAGTTCACTGGTTTCACCTTCACGGTGAAGAGGAACATTTCTTCTGTCACGAAGGCCTTCCTCAGCTACGACAACAGATGGGTTCACACCACTGATCCGACTGCAATCAGGAGGGAATACGTTACACGAAGCCTTTATCTGTCAGGCGTGAGGGACAGCAGGGACGACGTGTTCGACCCGGGTACGGGCTCGTTGGAAGAGGCGTCATGGAAGGTGTCGGGTGGAGTCCTGGGAGGCAACTACAATTTCCACAGGGTTTCTGCCGCCGCGAGCCGGTACTCACCGGTGAGAGGCAAGATACTGGCAGTGCGGGTCAAGGCCGGCTTCGCCGAGCCTTTCGGGGCGAGGCAAGGTGCCAGTCCGTTGGATAGGATTCCTTTCGAAGAGAGATTCAGAACCGGCGGTTCCACTTCGATAAGAGGATACGTGGAGGATGACGAACTTGGACCCAGGGATTCCGCCGGGGACGTGGTGGGAGGAAGGGTCCTCCTGTTGACCAATGTGGAGGTACGATTCCCACTGTTCTGGAGGCTCTCCGGCGCTCTTTTTCTTGACGGAGGTAACGTCTGGAGGAATCCTTCCGACATCAAGCTAACTAATTTTGATCCCGGACGGACGTCGACGGAGGATTCGGACTACAGGTACTCTTTCGGCGGCGGCATTAGAGTTAGGACGCCGGTGGGTCCGATAAGAGTAGACTACGGTAGAAAGTTGAGACTTTCGTCTCGTGACGGCGACGACAGGGGGCAGTTTCACATCAGCCTCGGCCAGGCTTTCTGAGCGCGGGTCGAGGTGAGAGGACGGAGGAGTTCGCTAGGGCAATGCGGCTGAGAGGTCTCAAGATAGCGGGAGTGGTTCTTGTATCCGCGGTTGCGGTTGTGGCAGTTGCTGTTGTGCTGCTCTGGCAGACGGATCGCGCCGCGATTAACACAAGGCTTGCGAAGCTCGCGCAGGAATTCCTGATAGCGAACGATTCTACGAGAATCGAAATCTCGAGCATCTCCGGGAATGCTGTGGGCTCTGTGACCCTGCACGACGTGAGTCTCTTCGTCAGGGACGGCAAGGATTGGAGAAGCGTGTTGACGGCACGCAAGATCAAATTGGGCTACAGCCTGTGGGAACTCGCACGGAGAAGATTCGTACTGAATCAGGTGGAGATTGAAGAGCCCGTTTGTTCGCTCACCAAGGGAGCGCGTGGAACGTATCTGTGGCCGCGCTTTGGAAAGGGTGGGAAGGGAAAGGGGACGAAATTCGTAATCGGCAGCTTGGTAATAGAGCGCGGGGAATTCAGGATAGGTAGGCGCGGAGAGAAGGGGCTCTTTGACGACATTTCGATGAGGAGCTCGCTGACGAGCGGCCCCGACGGGATCGCCCTGAAGGGGCTGGAGGTCAGCTTTGCCGCTTCAACCTGGAAGTACACGGTGGAAAGCTGCAGTGGAGACCTGCTCTTCCGCGAAGGCAGGATGTGGTTGCAGAGTCTGGACGTGCGCACCGCAGGGTCGAGCTACAACGTGGACGGCTTCATCGGTCTCGGGCACCCGATGGACGTCGAGATTAAGGTTCTCGTAGACACGCTTTCGATTGTCGAGTTGAAAGGCATGAAGACACTCGCGTTTCTTCCCGGCGAAGGGAAAGTGTCGGGAAGCGCGACTTTCTCGAGAAAAGGAGGGGGACCGACGAGGATTACCTCTCTCCTATCCGGAACGTACGGGACGCATGTCATAGACACGCTGCAATCAGTTACCACGGCGAAAAACGGCAAATGGGAAAACCAATTCCGGATGGAGTCTCAGGGAAGTGTGATAGAAGGCACGTTCAACGCGGGCCCCGGGACTCTGCAGGAATGTGCTGTAGATTTCGTGAGCTTTGACCCGAGGGCCTGGCCCGAGATCTTCACGGAAGCCAGGATCCCGGAGGGTTCCCTCAACGGGGCCTTCAGATTCTCGGGAAATTCGCTCGTTTCTCCCCAGAGAAAGGGAGAGATTCAAGTGGCACTCGACGGCGGGAGCTACGCCGGGCTGTCATTTCTTGAGGGGAAGGGGGAGGGCAGCTTCGACGGCGAAGGAAGTCTCGTTTTCTCGAGCATCGATTTCCGCGGGGCCGGCTACAACGTTACCGCGTTCGGGACGGTGGGGCCGAAGGCCACGATTGATGCTGCGTTCAGAGCTTCAGTGGAGAAACTGGGTGAGTTTGCTCCACTGAGGGGCAAGTTCGACGTCGAGAGCGAACTGACGGTTTCAGGAAAGCTGCACGGCACCGGGGAGCGGTTGACGATTGAGACAGATCTGAGCGGCGAGCTCCTTCGCACGTCGCCATCGACTGTGTCTGGCGTTCTCAGGGACGGCCGGGTGGAAGGGGAGCTCTGGCCGCTTCTTTCTCTGAGTGCGAAGGCGGTTCTGAGTCCGGGGGAAGTGAGAGGTTCGGGGTTTGATTCGCTGACGGTGGAAACTCTGATTGAGAAGCCTCGAGACGGGAGCCGCCGTGCGGAGGTCGCTAAGGACAACGGTGAAGGATGGTGCTCGCCGGTGGTGGTCGTTAGCGGAAACGCCCGGGCCGTACGAGGTGACACCGTCATCACGGCGGAGGCGACTTTGGATTGCTGCGAGAGCGGAGTCCAAGTCAGGGTCGAGAATCTTGTGGCGAGTCTGGGGCAATCGGTCTGGCGGAATGAAGGAACCGTGCATCTCGGGTGGCACCGGGGGACCATGGAAGTGGCGGACCTCGTGCTCTTTTCGGGAGAGAGTCGCATCGAGCTTGCAGGTTCAACCGAGCCCGCAAAGAAGAGGGCCGCAGGGAGGCTGACCGTGGTCTCGCTGGACGTGCGGGGCGTCGCCGGCAAGTTTGTGCCCGCGGCCGGCAAGATGGACGCAGACGTGACGTTCGAGCAGACGGACAGTGGGTCCTCTTTGGACGGTCGGGTTGACTGGTCGGACGCCAGCTTCGGGGAAAGAACCTTTGACAGACTGTCCCTTTCGGCGTCGGTGAGCAACAACGAGATTCACCTGAAACAGGTGGAGGTCGTTAAGGCGCAGGGGAAGATCACGGCGTCGGGAGAGCTTCACTTACCCATCCACTTTGGAGAATTCATCGACTCCTTGAGGTCGAGGCGCTCGGTTCCGAGGGGTGTTCAGGCAAACCTTGACGTGGTGACGGCGGGATTGAGTCTTTCCGAATTCTCTCAGTGGCATCCTGCCCTGGCATCGCTGAGCGGCATCGTGGACGCGCGGATCAGGATAGATGGGTTTCTAGAGAATCCGCGGATGACCATCAGTTCAGACGCCAAGGACTTCCGCATTAGAAAATACCAGGTTGCGGGCTTGGAACTGAGAGCGACACTGGCGGACGGCGTGTGTAACATCTCCCGCCTCGGCGTGATGGAAGGGAATGCGAAGGGAGAGGCCCAGGGCTTCTTCCCCGTAGCGTTGAACCTGGGCACGGGTCACCTGAGCTTTCCGGATGGCGCCGTTGACGTGAGCGTCAAGCTGTCGGAGAGCGATTTGTCGGTTATTTCGCTTTTCGTGAAGCAGATTGCGTCCGCGTCGGGGCTGACCAAGGGCGAGGCTCGTATCAGCGGCACGTTGAGGAATCCCACGCTCAAAGGCGGCTTCGAGATCACGAATGCGACTCTCAGGCTGGTTGGGAGAGAGGAAGTACTCGAGAATGTCAATGCTCAGGTTTCCTTGAACGAGAGGGCGATCGAACTCGTAAGCTTCACCGCGACTCAGGGAGAAGAGGGCAGGTTGGAGGGAAGCGGCCGCATACCCTTGGGCAAGACCGAAGGGGCCGGGTATAGCTTCGCGATCAAGGGGAAGAAAGTCACGTTCGGCGACCCGGAGGATATCGCTCTCAAGTTTGATTGTGACCTCGTGATTTCGGCCGTCGAAGTGCGGGACCGGGGCACGTATCCGAAGATCACCGGAAAGATTGACGTGAAGCAGGGGATCATCGCGAGGGAGTTCCAGAGCGTCCAGGGTCCGCAGGAAGAGCAGCGGTGGCTCTGCGACGTCCGGGTGGAAGTCGTCAACAATCTGTGGCTCAAGAACATCAACACCGAGATAGAACTCGCCGGATCGGTAACGGCAAGAAAGGACATGTCCGGGCTCATTCTCCTCGGGTCTCTCACAATCTTGAGGGGAAAGTACTACGTTTTCGATAATGAGTTTACGATCACCTCGGGCACGCTGGAATTCAAGGACGTGGGGCGAATAGATCCTGAAATGAACATCAAGGCCGAGACCAGTGCCTCGGGAAGGATCGTTTACCTTACCCTGACGGGGAAGCTGAGCGAACCCACCATTGTGCTGGCTTCGGACGATTCCAATCTATCACAGACCGACATTCTGCGTCTTCTCACCGTGGGGAAGTACGCCACAACGGAGTCGGGGCAGACCGGCGATACTGGGCTGATGCCGGGCGTGACAGGTTCCGTGGGCAACTACTTCCTCAGGCAGGTTGAAAGAAGACTGGCGCGGGAACTCAAGTGGGTCGACTCCATCGAGCTCGGGGGCGACCTCGAGGGAACGAGCGCGATGAGCGAACTGCGATGGGGGCTTGGCAAGTACATCACGCCGGAGATATACCTGCGCTACTCACAAGGGCTCACCAAGATGTCTGGGAGAGACGTCTCCGTCGAGTACAGGCTGAGCAGTCTTCTGTTTCTGAGAGGTGGAGTCAGCAGCCGAGATAGATTTGCAGGCAGGGAGAGAGACGAGTACAATCTAGACCTGAGGCTCAAGTACGAGTACTAGGAGCTTGCCGGGGTGGAACTGCGTGCCCGTACGTGAGCGCGCGCAACGAGGTGGGGCATGAGTTTTGGCAAAGTGTACAAGTTGACGTGGGCGATTCTGGGCATCGTGATTCTCGCGGCTCACTGTCTGGCCGGCGAGGCAAGCGCGCAAACCTTTGGGAAGAACAAGGTCCAGTACACGCAGTTTCAATGGCGAGTGGCGTCCTCCAAGAACTTCGATGTCTACTTCTACACGGGCGAAGACACGTTGGCCACCATCGTTCTGGACCTCGCCGAGCAGGCCGTGAGCAAACTCTCGAATGACATGGGCCATCGTCTTCACAAAAAAGTACCGATAATCATTTACGAGTCCCACTACGACTTCGAGCAGACAAATGTGGTAACGGAACTCATAGAGGAGGGCGTCGGAGGCTTCACGGAGCTTTTCAAGAACCGAGTGGTGATCCCGTTCACGGGTTCGTACGAGGACTTGAGGCACGTGGTCGTACACGAGCTCACCCACGCCTTCATGTTTGACATGATGTACACGGGAATCTTCGATTCGATTCTGAGCGCCCAGTATCTCTACCAGATACCGCTGTGGTTTTCGGAAGGTCTTGCTGAATATGAATCGTTGGGGTGGGACGAAGAAGCGGACATGGTGATGAGGGACGCGGCAGTCTCAGGCTACGCCGTGCATCTTGACATGCTGAGCGGGGGATATCTTGTCTACAAACAGGGTCAGTCCGCCATGAGCTTTCTTGCCAGGCGCTACGGGAAGGAGAAGTTGCGGGAGATCGTCGGAGGTCTTAGGACAAATAGAGACTTGGAGAATGCGTTCCAGAGGAGTCTCGGGATGAGCGAGCGCAAGTTCAGCGAAGCGTGGATGGAGTCGCTGCGCAAGCAATACTGGCCGGAGGTGGCGCTTCGAGACAATCCCGAGACATTCGGAAGAAGAATAACGGACCACAGCGCCGACGGTTCCTTCCTCAACCACAGCCCGGCGGTGTCGCCGAAAGGAGACAGACTCGTTTTTCTCTCCGACCGGGCGGGCGCCATGGACATTGTGCTTGCCTCGGCGATAGACGGGAAGATCATCCGCAGGCTCGCGCGGGGCGAGAAATCGATGCGTTTCGAGGTAATTCCTTCCTTCAGGAATTCACTCGCCTGGTCTCCTGACGAGAAGAAGATTGCGTTCATAGCAAAGAGCGGTGAGGGGGACGTGCTCTATCTCCTGGACGTCAACTCCGGGCGGATTTCAAAACGGTTTAAACTGAAACTGAACGAGGCGGCTTACCCGAGCTGGTCGCCCGAGGGGGACAAAATCGCCCTCACGGGACTGATGGAGGGGAAGGCCGACCTCTATTTGCTGGACGTTCGAACCGGCGAATTGGAGAGATTGACGGAGGACCTCTACGACGACGTCGAGGCCAACTGGTCGCGCGACGGAAAGCTGATAGCCTTTGCCTCGGACAGACGCCTTCCTTTTGCCCTCGGCGCGGCCGCGGAGAAGGGCGGGATCGGTACTTATGCCATTTACACAATTGACCCGGTCACGCGACAAATAAGGAGCGCGATAGACACCGGAGGGAACGACAGGAGTCCGGCCTGGTCGCCCGACGGATCCGAGATAATCTTTACCTCAAGCCCTGACGGAGTCAGCAATCTCTTTGCTTTTGATTTCAAGGATTCATCCCTGGTACAGCTTACCGACGTTCTGGGAGGGGTATTCTCTCCCAACTGGTCCAAGAGTGACAGGCTTGCGTTCTCCCTGTTCTCCGACGCGGGATGGGACATTTATGTCGCCAAGGAGCCTCTGTCGCTGAAGGCCGTCATGGATGAGCTTGTCAAGGAAGGGAAGGCGCGGCGCATCGTGGCCGGTTCCGATACATCCAAGGCCTTCGTCGCTGCGACTCAGGCAGACACGTCTGCCGCCTCTTTTGCGGGGGCTGGAGTGGACACGTCGACGGTCTCCGTTGTCGCTGCTCAACGTGACACATCTGGGGTTTCTGTGACTGCGACCCTGCCGGAAACGTCACTTGCGCTTCTACCCACTGCCCTCAGCGTAGCCACGCCCCCGAACGCGCTGCTGGCGCGAGTGGACACCCTCGTCTCGAACGCTGATTCCTCCGGAACCGTGGTTCCGGGGAGCGTTGGCGTGGCAAAAGCCCGACCGTACAGGGTTAAGTTTTCGCCGGATTGGGTGACGGGTGGCTTCCAGTACAGCTCTGCCTACGGCCTCGGAGGCAGCACTCAGATTTCACTCAGCGACTTTCTCGGTAATCACAGAATCTACGTCGCCTCCGACTTCTTCTCGTCCGTGGAGGAAACTGACATCCTGGCAATCTACTACTATTTGCCGAGGCGGTTGGACCTGGGCGTGGGCGGGTTTCACTACAAGAATTACTACTATTCCAATACGACCACCCTCGGTGAGGAGTTCTCGGAGGAGAAGTATTTTTCCGAAAGAAACTACGGGTTCATGTTTCTTGGAAGCTATCCGTTCGGAAAATTCAACAGGGTGGAAGTGGATTTGACACAACTCACTGTTGAGAGAGAATTCTACGAATATGACGAATACACTGGAGCGTTCTACGCCGCGGGGACGAAGACCAAGCACGTTCTTTCGCCCGGCATCACCTTCGTCGGCGACACGGTTCAGTGGGGCGCGTTCGGGCCCGTGGCCGGATCGAGATGGGCCGTCTCATATTCGCACGCGCTCAAGCTGTCTGACGAAAGCATGGATTTCCACACCGCCTGGGTGGACCTTCGGAAGTACTTTAGAGTGGCTCCAGGGTATTCCTTCGCCTTCCGGCTCGTCGGAGCCGCGAGCGATGGTGGCGACGCGCAACGTTTCTTCGCGGGCGGGCCGTATACATTGCGCGGCTACGACGATTTTCAATTCAGGGGGACCAGACTCGTTTTCCTGAACAGCGAGTTTAGATTCCCGTTCATTGACAGAGTCGGATTCGTGTGGCCCCTTCCGATCGGGCTGAGGAACATCGAAGGTGTGTTGTTCTTCGACGTCGGAGCCGCGTGGAGCGACGACGAAAGCTTCAAGCCGTTCACGCGGATCCACGGATTCCACATGGATCCAACGTACGGGGGTGCCTGCCTGGGCACCGGCATAAGAACCAACCTCTCTTTCATCATACTCAAATTGGACTTTGCATGGCGAAGTGACTTGAACGAGGTCGCCGGCTACCGAACGCACGTCTCCATCGGCGGGGATTTCTGATAGATGGAGGCCGAGCTGAACCCCGAACAGCGAGAGGCCGTCTCCTACGAATGCGGTCCCTTGCTTGTTCTGGCAGGCGCAGGCAGCGGGAAGACGCGCGTCATCGCGTATCGCATCGCCCACCTGGTCAAGCAGCGCGGTGTGCGGCCTGACGAGATACTTGCAATTACTTTCACGAGGAAGGCCGCCGCGGAGATGAGACGGCGCATCGAGGCGCTGTTGAGCTTGCGCGTCGTAGGGATGTGGATAGGCACGTTTCACTCCGTCTGCGCCCGCGTCTTGCGCGAGCAGGGGACAAAACTGGGATACGGGGCGAATTTCTCAATCTACGACGAGGATGATCAGAGAAGTCTCGTCAAGGAGGTCATCGAAGAGCTCGAAGTGTCAGACCGCGAGTTTCCTCCCGGCAGGGTGCTCCAGAAGATAAGCTCGCTCAAGTCGGAACTCGTCGGTCCCGATGAGATGTCGAGACTCAGCATGTCTCATTATGACAAGATCATTGCGCGCATCTACGAGGCCTACCAGAAGGCCCTCGTGGACAACAACGCCATGGATTTCGACGATCTCCTGGTGAACACGGTGAGGCTCTTCTCGGAGTTTCCTTCGGTGAGAGATGGTTACGCTCGGAGATTCAAGCACGTGCTCGTTGACGAATATCAGGACACGAATCTCGCCCAGTACAGGATCGTTGCGGAGCTTCGTCGCGAGAACCACAATCTGTGCGTGGTCGGGGACGACGACCAGTCCATCTATGGCTGGAGAGGGGCGAACATACGAAACATCCTGGAGTTTGAGGACAACTTCCCAGAGGCAAGAGTGATCAGGATGGAGCAGAACTACAGATCGACCGGGCTCATTCTGGAGGCCGCCAACAACGTCATCAAGTGTAACGTCGGGCGTAAGGGCAAGACACTCAGAACGGACAACGAATACGGCGAAAAGATCTCGCTTCTTCTTTTCCAGAACGAGGAGGAAGAGGCCGAGGCGGTGGCCCACGAGATATCGGCAGAGCGGATGACGAACGGAACGTCGCTCTCGGAGATGGCCGTCCTTTACAGGACCAACGCGCAATCGCGCACGCTCGAAATCGCTCTGAGACACGCCGGGATAAGCTATCAGCTTGTGGGAGCGACCTCCTTCTACGAGAGGAAGGAGATAAAGGACATTCTGGCCTACCTGAAATTGTGTGTGAATCCGCGGGACGAGGTGAGTTTGAGGCGGATCCTGAACGTTCCCCCGAGGCGAATAGGCCAGGGAGCGATTGCGAGGCTCACCGACGCTGCCTCGAGGCGCGGGATGTCTCTGTCCGATGCGCTCAGAATCGCCCGCGAAATCGAGGGCATGCCGCCGGCCGCGATCAAGGGGGTCGAGGGGTTTGTTTCCGTGATGGACGAATTCGCGACGCGCAAGAACGAGAGTATGGATACGTTGATCCGGAATCTCATCGAAAGAGTAGGTTACAGGCAGTATCTTCAGAGCGCGAGCACGAACGTGGAGGACAGACTCGAGAACGTCGAAGAGCTGATCGCGTCGGCGAAGCTGTTTGCGGAGGAGAACCCGGCCGGCGAGTCCGTTTCTGGGAGTGGCGAGGTGCGTGAGGGCGTGCCGCAGGAGGATCGTGAAGGGTCGCTGCTTGGCGGTTTCCTGAACGACGTCGCGTTGGTCTCACAGATCGACACCTGGCGACCGGAGGAAGAGAAGGTCACGTTGATGACCGCGCACAATGCTAAGGGTCTCGAGTTCGGATGCGTCTTTATCACCGGATTAGAGGAAGGGCTCTTTCCTCACTCGGCCTCGATGGACAGCAGGGAGGAAATCGAGGAGGAAAGAAGGCTCTTTTACGTCGCACTCACGAGGGCGAAGCGGCGCGCGTTCCTGACTGCCGCAGCCAGGCGGAGGCGGTTCGACAGCCGGGGAGAGACGGCTCTCTCGAGGTTCGTGCACGAGATTCCGGAAAGCCTCGTGGCCGCGAAGGAACTCTGGGAGGTGCGGCGGGACAGCACGCTCGTGGGACGGCAGGTTTTTCATGAGGAGTTTGGCAGAGGTGTGGTCATCGGTCAGGACGGGCACGGTGAGAACGCCAAGGTGACCGTGCGTTTCGGTGGAAACGTGGTGAAGAAGATCGTGGCGAGATACATGCAGTTGGAGGGCGGTGAATGAAGGACGGAACGATAAGTCTTTCCTTCGGAACAGACAGGGTGGAGTTTCGGCCTCCCGAACGCACCAGGATCCGGATTCTTTCACCCAGGCACGCAGGCGCACTCGGTGACCCCGTCGGCGAACTGCTCTCCGTTCTCGATGGTGGAAAGGCCGGCGCGAATTCAGTGGGTCCTTCGCTCGAGAGTCTTTGTAGCGGCGTCGAACGAGTGCTCGTGGTCGTCTCGGATAGGACGAGGGTCACGGGTGTCAAGGTCTACCTGCCGCTTCTCACGGACTTCCTGATGCAGTGCGGGCTTGGCGAAACCGGGATAGAGATTCTCGTTTCAAATGGGATGCACGGGCCTGCGGGAGACGGAGCGCTGGGAGAGTTCCTGCCGGCCGAGGTGCTCGGGAGATTCCGTGTCAGTGAGCACGATTGTCACCGCCGGGACGCGCACTCCTACGCCGGCAAGACGAAGCGCGGGACGGAGGTCTATCTTAACAAGAGAGTTTTCGAGGCCGAGCTTGTCGTCATGACCGGTTCGATCGGTCTTCACTACTTTTCAGGGTACAGGGGCGGGAGAAAGAGCATCCTGCCCGGCGTAGCGTCCTTCGAGACGATTTGCGCAAACCACCGCCTCACAATACCGGGGGGCGAGGGTTTTCATCCACTCTGCAGAAACGGGTCTCTGAAAGGGAATCCGGTGCACGAGGACATGCTCGAAGCACTCCCCATGATTCCTCCTTCGTTCCTCCTCAACACGATCACCGACGCGTCCGGGAGCATCGTGAGTGTGTTCGCCGGCGATCCTGTCGAGGCGCATCTCAGGGGCTGTGATTCGTTCAGAAAGGGTGCAGAGGTGTCGGTGGACGAACGGGCCGACTGCGTGATCGTAAGCTGCGGTGGTTACCCCAGAGACGTGACGCTCATCCAAGCCCACAAGGCCATGGAGAACGTCAGCCCCGCTCTGAAGAAAGGCGGCTCGATGGTCGTGCTGGCGGAGTGCCGGCACGGAGTCGGGTCGGAGACTTTCATGAGCTGGTTCGAAGGAAACAGCCTGGCCCACGTGAGGCGGAAACTTGTGTCAAACTACGTGCTTCACGGCCACACGGCTCTTTCCCTGATGGAGAAGCTGAGTCGCTTCAAAATATACCTCGTCTCCGCGCTGGACAATGACGTCGTCGCCTCGACCGGCCTTGTGCCCGTCGGGAGCGCCGAAGAGGCTCTGAGGCAAATCTTGAGTGAGACGAGTGGCGAGTTGAGCACGTTTGTCTTCCCTGAGGGTTCAGAGACGCTCCCCGTGCTGAAGGCCTCTTGCTAGAGGAATTGCGAGTACCTGCGCAAGAGAGAGGGCGCTCCGGAAGGGTGAGTTCTCCATGAAAGTGATGGTCGTCGGAAGTGGAGGGAGAGAGCACGCCCTTGCATGGAAACTCTCACGGGACAGGGAAGTGGAGAGCATTGTGTGCTGTCCGGGAAATCCAGGCATCGCAGAGCTGGCGACATGTTTGCCGGTTACTCCGGATGACGCGACAGGCCTCCTCGCGGCATGCAACGAACGTTCCATAGACCTGGTTGTCTTTGGTCCGGAGGAGCCTCTCGTCAAAGGCGTCGGAGAGTGGTTGAAGGGGAACGGAGTGAACGTTTTCGGACCATCTCGCGGGGCCGCGCGCCTAGAAGGGAGCAAGGCTTTCGCCAAGCTCTTCATGGAGCGACACAAGATTCCCACTGCGGGTTTTCGGATTCTTGACTCCTACGCCGATGCGCGGGAGTCCGTTCGTGGGCTCGATGGGCGCGTGGTCGTGAAAGCAGACGGCCTCGCCGGGGGTAAGGGCGTGATGATTTGTACCGGAGAGAGTGAGGCCGAGAGGGCGTTGCGGGAGATCATGGTTGAGCGGAGATTCGGCACGGCGGGGGAGAGAGTCATCATAGAGGAATTTCTCGAAGGCGAGGAAGTCTCAGTGATGGCGATTTGTGACGGGGAGGACGTCGCTCTTCTTCCATGCTCGAAGGATCATAAGAAGGTTTTTGACAACGATAGGGGGCCGAACACCGGGGGCATGGGGGCGTTCTGTCCGGTGCCGTGGATCGAGCAGGATTTGCTGGACGTCATTGAATCCACAATCATGCGTCGCGTTGTTGAAGGGTTGGCGGAGGAGGGGAGTGTCTATGCGGGAGTCCTGTACGCAGGTCTCATGCTGACGTCCGGGGGACCCAAGGTTCTCGAGTTCAACTGTCGCTTCGGGGATCCCGAGGCGCAGGTCGTTCTTCCCGCGGGCGAGTTTGAGGTCGCCCAAATGCTCTTGGAAGCATCTGAAGGAAGGCTCGGTCGCAGAGAAAGGCTTGAAGCCGGCTCACACTGTGTGTGCGTCGTGGTGTGTTCTGGAGGCTACCCCGGCGACTACGAGGTAGGCAAGGAAATCGTCGGCCTCGACAGCCTGCGAGATACCGACGGCGTCCTGGTGTTTCAGGCAGGTACTCAGAGGAGAGGAGATCGCTTGGTCACTGCCGGCGGCAGAGTGTTGGGTGTGGTCGGAGTGACGCCGACCTTGACCGAGGCGAGGGCGAAGGCATACGAGGCAGTACGAATGATAGATTTTGAGGGGATACACTATCGAGGGGACATCGGAGCCAAGGCGCTTCGCGGGGAAAGGATGTAACCATGATGCGTTACTCCGTTCTGATAGTGGCAGGAAGTAAGTCGGACGTTCCGGTCATGGAAGAGGCCGTGAAAACTCTGGACCTGTTCGGGGTGACAAGCCGCCTGGTCGTCGCCTCGGCGCACAGGCATCCGGAGAAGGTGAGATCGCTGGGAAAGAACGCGCGTCGTAGCGGCACGCAGGTGATAATCGCCGGCGCTGGAATGTCGGCCCATCTCGCCGGCGTGCTCGCCTCGTACACGACCGTCCCGGTGATCGGGATACCTCTTTATTCGGAGCCGTTCGGAGCCCTGGACTCTCTTTTTGCGACAATCCAGATGCCTCGAGGCGTGCCGGTCGGCGTGGTTTCGGTGGGCGAGGCAGGTGCCGTCAACGCGGCCATTCTGGCCGTAGAGATACTCTCCATCAGAAACGATTCGCTCACTGCAAAGCTGGACGGATATCGAAAAGAGCTGAGGAAAACGGCTTGGGTAGGGTGATCAAGACCACCGAAGGATTCTCAGAAAGTGAGCTCTTGGACCTCGTTGAGAGTCTCAAGAGGGGCGGAATAGTGTGCATGGCGACGGACACCGTGTATGGGCTCATCTGCGCTGCGGGCAACGAGGAAGCCGTAAGGAAACTGGCTGGCATCAAGGGCGCGGGCAGGAGACCTTTCTTGGTCCTCATCGGAGAGCTTTCTTGGCTCCGCTTACTTGTGGCTGAAGTACCCGCGGCTGCCGAGCGACTCATTGCCCGTTACTGGCCCGGACCACTCACTATTGTGTTCGAGGCGGGTAAAGACGTCGGAGCCTGGCTCAAGGGATCTCGCAGCACGATTGCCGTGCGCTATCCGAATTGCCTTCCGTGCCGGCAACTCTTGAAGGGTCTCGGCAGTCCGGTCGTGTCATCCAGCGCGAATCTTCAAGGAGAGGACGCCTGCCTCACCGGACGCGAAGCTTGCCAGGCGTTTCTGGAAGAAGTAGATTTTGTGGTAGATTCGGGGAGGGCTCCGACGACCCTGCCGTCCACGATCATCGACGTCACACTCGCGCGCCCAACGGTGCTGCGCCGGGGCACGTTGAACGTGGACGATGGGCAGCTTTCGGAAGGCGAGGCGAATCAATAGACCTTAGAAGAGGAGACGAGGCACATTGTTCACGATACTTCTGGTGTGCACGGGAAACACTTGTCGAAGTCCCATGGCCGCCGGTCTACTTGAACGGCTTATCCCGAGAACGTTGGCGAAGAGTGTCAGGATAGAGTCGGCAGGGGTCGACGCGCAGAACGGGGGTCCGGCGTCAAGGAACGCGATAGAGGTCAGTAAGAGGAGAGGAATCGACGTCTCGGGTCACTTTTCGAGAAGGCTGACGCGAGAGATCGTGGAGGCCGCCGACCTCATTCTTGTCATGCAGAAGATGCACTTCGACGAGGTGCGAGAGATCTGTCCCTCGCGGGCCGAGCACACATTGCTTCTCACGGAGCTGCATAAAGACCCGAGCGCGGATGCGAAGGAGATAGCCGACCCCTGCGGGGGTTCGGAGGAAGTGTATGAGCGGTGCTTCAGTCAGATACAGACGAGTCTCGAGAAGGGCATGAAGTTTCTGCTCGAGCTTGTCAAGTCCAAGGAGGGTTCGCAGTGACGAGTGAGAAGGAAGTCGGGGGCCGAACGTCGACGAAGATTGCTCTGGGCTCTGACCATGCGGGTTTCGAACTGAAGAACCATCTGGTGAAGACCCTCAGGAATGAGGGTCGCGACGTGGAAGATTTCGGCACGTTCTCTTTGGAGTCGGTGGACTATCCTGACTACGGGTTGCGCGTTGCAGCGGCCGTAGCGGACGGGCGATTTCAAAGGGGAATACTCGTTTGTCATTCGGGGATAGGCATGTCCATCGCCGCAAACAAGGTCAGGGGAGTCAGGGCCGCTCTGTGCAGGGACGCCGAGTCCGCAAAGCTTTCGCGACTTCACAACGATTCCAACGTGCTTGTTCTGGGTGCAGGTTTTACGCAGCCTGGCGAGGCTGCGGAACTCGTGAGGATTTGGCTCGACACACCTTTCGAAGGCGGACGTCACGCCAGGCGCGTGGAGAAGATCTCGCGTTTCGAGGAGAAGATCGACGGGCCGTCTTCGCCGGACGGCGGACCCAGGCCGGTCTTCTGGTCCTATCACGGACAGACGGTCAAGCACGTTGACGCGGAAGTCTACGGACTCCTACAGCGAGAAACCAAGAGGCACAGCGAAACCTTGGACCTGGTCGCCTCTGAGAGCGTTGTCGATCCTGCCATCCTCGAGGCGATGGGCAGCATCTTTGCGTTGAAATACGCCGAAGGATACCCGGGCGACCGGCTGTATCCGGGCTGCGAGGTGATGGACGAGGCGGAGACGCTGGCCATCGAGAGAGCCAAACTCCTCTTTGGAGCCGACCACGTGAACGTGCAACCGTACTCGGGGACGCAATCAAACATGGCGACCTACTTCGCAATCCTGAAGCCGGGGGACAAGATCGTCAGTATGAGAAGCGATCACGGAGGACACTCCACGCACGGAGGGAAGTCCAGCTTTTCGGGTGCGCTCTACAGGTCCTTCAGGTATGGCGTGAAGAAGACCACGGAACTTATTGATTATGAACAGGTTGAAGAACTGGCTAAGAAAGAGAAGCCGCGCCTCATAATCGCCGGCGGGAGCGCTTACTCGAGATTGATAGACTTCGCCAGGTTTCGCGCCATTGCAGACTCATGCGACGCCATGCTGATGGTGGACATGGCTCATCTCGCCGGCCTCGTGGCGGCGGGGATTCACCCGAGCCCCATTCCTTTCGCGGACGTCGTCACGAGCACGACCCACAAGACGCTCCGGGGACCCAGGGGTGGTCTCATACTCTGCAGGAGAGAACTGGCCGAGGCCATCGACAGGGCGGTGTTTCCGATAATGCAGGGTGGTCCGCTGATGCACGTGATACTGGCCAAAGCGATTTGTTTTGGGCTTGCGCTCCAAAAAGAATTCAGAGAATTTCAACTGCAGGTGGTGCGCAACTCCAGGGCCCTTGCGGAGGAGATGAAGAAGCTGAGTTACAGAATCGTGTCCGACGGTACCGACAATCACCTCTTCGTCGTGGACACAACCGCGTCGGGCATTGACGGCTCCGTCGCTTGGAAGGAGCTCGAGAAGGCGGGTATACTCGTGAACAAATGCGCGGTTCCGTTTGAGGAGACTGACGCGTTCGGAGGTCTCCGAATGGGCACGCTGTCCTTGACATCCAGGGGGATGAAGGAAGCGGACATGGCCGAGGTTGCCGGCCTGATAGACGTCGGGCTCAAGAAGGGGTCAAGCGGCGCCGAAATTGCCGGCGTCAGAGCCGGTGTGAAACAGCTCTGCGGCCGTTTCAAGGTCTATCGTTAGGATTTTCCTCCTTTGGGCCTCTTTTCCAGCCCCTCTGCTCGTTTCTCTCCGAGTCTTACCCCGAAGTTGAGACTTGCGCCGGCGTATTGCAAATTGGGCGCGTGGGCTTCTAGTTTGCAAGGACGGCAGTAATCGAAACCCAAGGCCAATCGTGAGCCTCCGCTAACCTCTTGTCTTATAGTGCATTATACCTCATTTCTTTTGCCGATCGTGGTACGGAAGTTGCTCTGTGGTGTACTGTGGCCGATTCTCTTAGGGGCCTGGAAAGACAACGGAGTGACTTTACACCCAACGAGGAATAGGAAAGCGATGTTGCGTTTATGGCGAGGGTTGATAGAGAAGATTAGAAGTGGGGATCATGTCTACGTCAAGGGGCTCAGTCAGGCCTGTCTGGGCTACCACGGGAAGGCGATGAAGCTCCTGGAGGAGGCTGCCGAGAGATACAGAAAAGAGGAAAGCGTAGAGAAGCTCGCAAGGCTCAGGGTCCACCAGCTGATGGTGAAGTACCAGATACAGCGAAGCCCTATCGAGAAGCAGAAGATAGTAGAGGAGGTAGTGCTTCGATTGAGCAAGCTAGGGGAGATTGAATCTCCCGAACCGCCGTTCGCTCCACGCGATGCACGAGAGGTTTTGCGCAACTGGATGGAAGAGAAGGCATTCGTGATCGGTACGGGCGCGGTGGAGACTGTAGCGGGAATCGAAGAAGAAGCCATTCTGGCTGAGCTGGAGTCGACTCTGCCTTGCGAGCTGCTCGGCGTTCTTGCCGGTGCGGGTGAGGGAGAGAAACAAATGAGAGAATGAGCGGGACAGCCTTAGAGATTTCGCGGGACCGCCGCCGGCCCTGCTGGTGCCTCCACCGGGTTCAGCAGGGCCTCTTCTTATAGGAGGGTGGCTTCCCCTTGACTTTCTCCCGCATGCATTCTACGTTGGCCACTGTCGACGCTCGAGAAATATCCCTTCCGCTGCAGCGTGGAGCGTCGCGGATATTGTTGAGGAGGTGGCCGCCTTGAAAGCTCACTCGCTCAATCCGAAGAATCACTTGTCGAAGCGGAGGACGCGCCTTCTGTGGGGAGTACTCATTCCCGCAGTCTGCGTTCTGGCGCTTGTCCTCGTCGCCTTCCTTATCATGCGCTCTATCTTTCCCTCGGAAAAACTGCGAGAAATCGCGATCGCGAGACTCGAGGAAACGACCGGTCTGTCGATCTCGGTAGAGGACGCAGAGATCTCGCTCGTGCACTGGCGAATCGGGGTCAAGGTCTCTGGGCTTGAAGTAGCCGCAGGTGCAGGGCAGCAGGGATCTCAGATCTCTCGACTCGCCACAATCCCTCAACTCGGAATAGTGGTTTCGATACTACCTCTGCTCAGGAGAGAGATTGTCGTGAACGAGCTCTACGTGGAGAAACCCCGGATAACTCTGCAACTGGGGGGTGAGCCGATTCTCCGTCGCCCGCCGGGCAAGCCTGCCGCCCAGACCGCGATCCCCATGTCATTTTCGCTCTCGAGGGCGGTCGTCAGCGGCGCGGATATCGAGCTGCGAGACGTGCGTAGCGGGAGCGTCGTAGAGTTCAGGGATCTTGACGCAAGCTCAAGCATCGGTGCAGACAAGAGCACAGAGAGCTTGTCGTTCGAAGGGAAATCATCCGTGAAGGAAGTCTCGGTGCGCTTGGCCCAAAAGTTGCCCATCGACATACCTCCGTTGAACGTCAAGACGTCGTGGAAAGCTCGTGTTGGACTCAGGGACAAACTGCTGGAGCTGGAGAGAGTCTCGGTGAGAGTCGCGGAGTTTCCGATTGAGGCCGCCGGCAGGGTGAGTCTGGCAGGCGAGAAGCCCAACCTGGACGTGACGGTCAAGATTGAGAAGATCGGTGCAGGGAGGTTGCTTGCCCTTGCTTCGAAGGTGCTTCCGGAGAAGGCCAAGGCCGTGAAGATCGACGGACAGATTGAGGCCGTCGCCAGAATTCGGGGAAAGATGCCTTCGCCCGAAGTGGATGTCGACAGATTCGAAGTCTCAGTCGGGCACTCGAACGTGAGCTGCAAGGCTGTGTTGAAGACCCAGGAGCCGCGCAGCGTCAACTTCGAGTCCAACGGGAATCTCAGGCTCGATGAGCTTGCCGGTGTTCTCCCTGCGGGCAATGGGCCGAGAGTCACGTCAGGAACCGCGTCCTTCCGCATCAAGGGCGGGGGTCTCATCAAAGAACTCAAGGCGAACCCGCTCTCGCTCCAGGCTGAAGGGCACGCGACGATCAGCTCTGTCGTCGTGGAGCTTCCTCGGCCGTCTCCGCGTGTGCTGTTGGACAGGGCAGAAGTTACCGTGGCCGGTCGAAGCGTGGAGATAACCGGAGCCACGGCCCGCGTGGGGAGCTCCACGTTCAACGCGACGGGCCGCGTACGCGACTGGAAAGAGCGCTCCGTTGAACTTGACGTGAGCTCTCCGATGCTCGACCTCGGTGAGCTTCTCCTGCCTGTTGCGAAGCAACAGAAGGTCTCCAAGAGTGAAGCGACGAAGAGTGCCGTCCTCAAGCAAGGAATTCCGGCGAACGGCACAGCGAAACTGAAAGTGGACAAGCTCAAATTCGGAAACTTCGATGCGAAGGATTTGAACGCGAAGGTCGTCTTTGGCGGAGACAGCGTCGTGGTCACGGACATGACGATGAATACGCTGGGAGGCAGATGCAGCGGCAAGAGCCGACTCGTCGTGCCCAGGGAAGGTGCGCGAGGTTACAAAGCCTCCTTTGTCGCGGACAACCTCCAAATGAGAGAGCTCCTCAACTCGCTCACGCCCGTCAAGGAGTTCATGAGCGGTCTCAGCTCCTTCGAGATCTCCGTTGAGGGCACGCTTCCCGAGGATGCATCTCCGCTCAAGAGTGTGGCTGCGAAGGGCCAGGTAGCCACGACCCAAGCCAGGGCGATTGCGTCGCCTCTCGTGTCCGCGATCGCGTCGTGGGTGGGTCTTGAGAAGACCGATCAATATGCCATCAAGGATTTCTCGACCTCCTTTTTCGTCCAGGAGGGAAGAGTGATTCTGCCGCAGTGCAGTCTGGAGGAAAAGAACTCGACGTGGAATTTTGCCGGTTCCACTGGGTTCGATGGGTCGCTTGACTACAAGGTGAACGTCACCCTCTCGCAAGAATACTCGAAGCGCACAGGCTCCCTCAGAGGGCTGGAGCAACTATTGAAGGACGACGAGGGTCGAGTCGTGGTCGACCTGATTGTGGGCGGAACCGTGAAGAAGCCGGCGTTCAAGTGGGACAGCACCCGAATGCAGCAGCGCGGCCAGGACCTGCTGACTGGGAAAGTGCGTGGCCAGATCGAGGCGCAGACAAAAAAGGGCGAAGCACTCAAGCAGGAAGTGAAAACCGAACTCGAGAACAAGACCGACAGTCTGAAGGTGGAGACGGCCAGGAAAGGGGCCAAACTCCTCGAAGACTTGCTCAAGAAGGGGAAGAAATAGCACGTGCGAGGGCACGGAGAGAGGGCTCTGCCGCGGAGTGATCCCAGGCGAGGAGGGCGGGAAAATACATATTGACGTTCGACGAAGCTTTGGATATACTGCGGAACGAATGTGGTTGTAGATGGGCGAACTTGAGATTCTGCACGTAATAACAACCGCCATCTTAAGTTCTGCTGCGACCGTGTTCGGAATGTTGACTTCAAGTATGACAAAAGAGACCAAGCTCGCTGCTTGTTTTGAGTCAGCTCTTTTCATTCCCAATCTCCGCGCCGCCGATAGGCTGCAGGCCCTCGAGGAGATGGTGGATTGCCTTTACGAGAACGGGCGAGTCAAGGACAGGTCGCTCGTGCTCGAGATGCTTCGTCGCAGGGAGATCCTTGGTAGCACGGGCATAGGCAAGGGCATAGCGATCCCTCACGGCAGAACGCTCGCCGCGCCGGAATTGAGCATACTCTTCGCGCGTTCGGCCGACGGCATAGACTTCGACGCCCTCGACAGTAAACCCATTCACCTATTCTTCGTGATCGTCGCTCCGCCGCATGATCGTTCCAACATCTACCTGCCGGTTCTCGGCCGAATTGTGGAGAAGGTGAAAGAATCTCGCATACGTCAGAAGCTCATGAAGGTCGCGAGCTTCGAGGAGCTGAGGAAGGTGTTTCTAGCCGATGGTTAGTACGAGGAAGACCCTGAGACTGTTGGTCACGCTCCAAGATCTGGACTTGATGATTCGTGAGTCGCACGACCCCGCAAGCAAGGGCGAAGAGGAAGACATGGGTTTTGAGCTCAAGAACGTCGAGACGCTTCAAACAGCCAGGACAAAACTCGCAGAGCAGATAGGCCCCAGGTGGCTAGGCGTTTATGAGCGGGTCGCAAGGCGATATGGCAGGGCGGTGGTGCCGGTGCAAGAGAGAATCTGTCTCGGCTGCTTCGTGACGCTTCCGACTTCCATCGCTCACAAGAACCTCGAAGACCCCGAAATCACGGTGTGCGAGAACTGCGGCAGGATTCTGTACTGGCTGTGAGACAACCGGCCTGGGGCTCGAGGTCTACCCTCGAGCTCATGGTTCCGCAAGCGAAATCTCCAGACACGGGAGGGAACCTCGGCATGATGACGCGCCAAGAAGCTCTCGAACTGGTGAAGACAAACGTCACAAACGCGAATCTCATCAAGCACATGTTTGCAGTCGAAGCGGTCATGGGAGTACTCGCGAAACGTCTGGGCGAGAACGAGGAAACCTGGAGGCTGGCCGGCCTGCTTCATGACTTGGACTACGATTTCACCGCGAAGGATCCGGCGAGGCACGGGCATCTGACTGCCGAGATGCTCGCGTCTAAGGATCTGCCGGCGGAGATTCTCTATTCTATCAAGTGCCACGCAAGCCATTGCGAGCCAGTCTCGAACATGGACAGGGCGATTGTGGCTGCGGATCCGCTCACGGGACTGATCGTGGCGGCAACGCTCATGCATCCCACAAAGAAGTTGAGGGGCGTTGACGCGACGTTCGTGCTCAATAGGTTCAAGGAGAAGGGGTTCGCGCGTGGTGCCAACCGCGAGCAGATGAAAACCTGTAGTTCAATAGGTCTGGAGCTTGAGGAATTCGTCGCGATCGGGCTGGAAGCGATGACGGGGATTGACACGGAGCTGGGGCTCTAGATCCGAGCATTTGCTGGGAGGGGGAAGACGGGTTGATCGCTGACATTCTGAGGGAATCCGCGCGAAGACACGCACACAGGCCTTGCGTGCGCATCCGCTCCGATAGCCGTTTCTCCACCCTGACTTACGAGGAAGTTGACAGGTTTGTTGATTTCTTTGCCGCCGCGGTCATCCGCCAGGGCATAGAGCCTCGCCAGAGAGTCTGCATCATTTCTGAGAACAGACCAGAGTGGGTTATCAGCTACCTGGGAACTCTTCGGGCCGGCTGCACGGTGGTTCCTCTCGATTCTCTCTCCAAGCCGGAGGATATCCGTTACCTGGTGCGGCGCTCGCAAGCCAGGATGGTATTGAGCTCGGGGAAGTTCGTAAAGGATCTGGGGCAGTTGGAGGATTCGGAAGAAATCAAGCCCGTGATCGTATGCTTTGACAAGGCAGAATCATTCGCTGACTGGCTGGCAGGTGGAGAGAATGCCTTGAAGGAAGGCGGTCCCTCTGAACGACGTGGACCGGAGGACGAGGAAGCGGTTCTCATTTTTACGTCTGGAACCACCGGAACCGCGAAAGGAGTTGTTCTTTCGCATCGCAACATCTGTTTCGACGTGGCAGCGGTTCTCGAGTCTATCCCTCTCAGGGAAACTGATAGACTTCTGTCAGTCCTTCCTCTTCATCATACTCTTGAGAGCACCGCAGGTTTTCTCGCACCACTCAGCCGTGGGGCCTCGATTACATATGCGAGAAGCTTGCGTTCGAAGGAGATCTTGGCTGATCTCTGTGCTTGCAGGGCCACCGTTTTCATCTCAGTTCCTCTCATGTATGAAAAGATAGGAGCGGGGATAGAACGTGCGATTGCGCAGTCCCCGGCGCACAGGAGACTAGTTGCGAAGCTCCTGCTGAGGTTCAGTACGTCCGCGAAAGAGAAACTTGGATTGGACGCAGGATCATTCCTTCTCAGGTCGCTGCGGAAGAGGGCAGGTCTAGACTGCGTGAGAATCGCCGTTTCTGGCGCCGCACCTTTGCCCGCAGAGGTGCAGAAGTTCTTTGGAGTTTTGGGCGTCCCGATTCTGGAGGGCTATGGACTAACAGAGGCTTCCCCTGTGGTCAGCGTCAATGAACTGGACAAGTTGAGACCGGGCTCAGTAGGACGACCTATACCGGGTGTTGAGGTAAGGATCGACAAGCCAGATGCACAGGGTATCGGCGAAATCATGGTCAAAGGCGATAACGTAATGAAAGGATATCTCGAGTCGCCCGAGGCAACTGCAAGAGTGTTATCGAGAGGTTGGCTCCGTACCGGCGATCTCGGCAAACTGGACGAAGACGGCTACCTCCGCATTTGTGGTCGGTCAAAGAACGTAATAGTCACTCGGGCAGGCAAGAAGATATTCCCAGAAGAAGTTGAGACATTGCTGGCAGGTAGCCCATTTGTGTCAGAGGTGATGGTCGTCGGGGCAAAGAATCCGATTTCCGGAAGGGAAGAGGTACACGCACTCATCTATCCCGACTTTGAGCAACTCCGGATCTACGCAGAGGAAAACGACATACGCCTGGACGAGGAGCAAATCAAAGAGCTCGTTCGTTCTGAAATAAGGAGACTCTGCGTTCGCCTTTCCGACTACAAGAGGGTCAAGAACTTCACCATTCGTAACGAGGAATTCCCCAAGACCTCTACCAAGAAGATAAGAAGGCAGGCGGTTTTGGAGAGCGCGAGTGCCCCAGAACCTTGACTGTCGTTTCGCCAAGAGGGAGTTGCGTTCTATGACCAGCTTTCACCCGCTGACAAAGAAACGATGGCCTGATTTCGAGAAGCTCTTTGGTGCTCGCGGAGCCTACTGCGGCTGCTGGTGCATGTACTGGAGGGAGACGCGCGGGGAGTTCGCGGCGAGGCCGGGCGAAGGGAATCGGAAGGCCATGAAGAAGATCGTGGACTCCGGGCAGGTTCCGGGCATTCTGGCCTACGCCGGCGGGGAGCCCGTCGGATGGTGCTCGGTGGGTCCCCGAGGGGACTTTCCGTCTTTGAATAGGTCCCCCGTGCTCAAGCCACTGGACGAACTGCCGGTCTGGTCGATCGTGTGTTTCTACATCGCCAAGGGCTACAGAGGCAAGGGACTGGCCCAAGATCTTGTTCGAGCTGCCGTGGGATACGCCAGGACGAAGGGCGGGAAGATAGTCGAGGCCTATCCGACGGAGCCGAGGGGACGTTGTTTGGCACCCGTGTCCAGTTACATGGGGACGCCGTCCGTGTTCTTACGAGCCGGGTTTGTCGAATGCGCCCGTCCGTCCAAGTGCAAAGTAGTGATGCGATACTACATGTCGTCGAGTAATCGGAGGACTATGTGAGAGGCACATCATTGAGCATTCTCCTTGCAGTCGTGACCCTGGGCTGTTCGGCAGGGATTGATCCCGGGTCCATAGCCCGTTCGCAAGGTGTGAACTCTGTACCCGCAGCCTCTTCACAGTCCGTTGGGTTCGCGACGAGCGATTCTTCAGGAGACATAGAATGGTCAGACTTTGAATGGCGTGACGCCACGATCGGAGGGAGAACATTCGAGCGGGGTGCGGTCCTGGTTCCAGTAAGGTTGAAAGGCAACCCGAAGACCTTCTGGATGCAGTTGGACACCGGAAGCGACGTCAGCGTCGCATATGGAATACCGCTCATGCAACTAGAGTGCCCGGTGCGACCCGTTGAAGGTCAGGAGGGCTTCGTCGGACTGAGCGGCACTCTGGGGAGTTGTCCATTCGATTCGCTCCGCTTCTTCATGCGAGAGGATTTCGGTGATTCGCTGAGCGAGAAAGAGACGCGCCCTGTCATCGGGACGATCGGCCAGGATTTTCTGGTTGAGAAAGTGCTCCTTCTCGACTTTGTGAAGGCTAGATTCTACTTGGCCGATTCGACGGACGGCGCGCTAAGAAGGTTGCTTTCTCGCGCGAGTTTCGTGGATTTGGAGAGACGGAACAACAAGCTCTTCGTTCCTGTGCAGATTGGTGAAGTAGCTTCCAAGGATTTCTTCTTCGATACGGGCGCAAGCCTCTTCCCGATCACAACCTCAAAGCAGATGTGGCAGAAGCTGACTGGTCGAAAGGGAACTGAGAGCAGCAATGTGCGAGTCAGGGTGTCCTCGTGGGGACAGGAAGTCGTGCTCATAGGCGCTCCGGCGAAAGGAATGCTGAGATTCGGTGAGCTGCAGGTGGAACATCCCATGGCTTACTTCGATTCGACAGGATCCATAGATTTCTCGAACTGGCCTTTCAAGACGGACGGCCTGCTCGGGAATGCTCTGTTTTATCACGACTTCACCGTCGTTCTCGATCTCCAACAGAACAGGTTTGGCATTCTCAAGAGCGAATGAGTGGAGCCGCCGCGTGCCGCCCCGCCTGGAACTTCGTGGGCCGTGGTTTGTAGTCCTCGTTGACGTATGCCCACGCGAGAATCTATACTCATTGGAACGCGCACCTGGCCCGAGAGAACGCATAGAATCCGGGTCTTGATCTTAGGTCCGTTTGAAAGGAGTCCAAGGTGAAGAAGGTCACCGAATCCCTCGTTTTCCTTCGCGTCAGTCAGGCCGCAGCGTCATTTGTTCGGTGCCTGGCCCGCGGCGGGACGCCGTTTCTCGTGAGCCTCTTTGTTGTCACCGTGGTTGCTGCCGGTATCTTTCTTCCGCTGGATTCTGCCTGCGCGCGCCTACGCCGTGTCCCGTCAGAATACAAGACGATCCAGAAGGCCATCGATCTGGCCGAAGTCGGGGACACCTTGCTGGTGGGCCCAGGTGTCTACAAAGAGAATTTGCTTCTCAGGAAGGCGGCTTCTCTGATCGGTGTGGCGGGTGCCTCGAAGACCATAATCGATGCCGGACGGCGGGGAGTAGCGCTCACTTGCGATCAGGTGGATAGCACTGCCACGATTCAGGGGTTTACTTTCAAAAACGGTGTGGGTCTGCACGGCGGTGGACTGTTTCTCAGTAGCTCTTTTCCGAGGGTCATAGGGAACGTTTTCACTGCGGATTCCGCCAAGTATGGAGGTGCCCTCTGTGCGCTGTGGTCCAATTCAGTGATCAAGAACAACAAGTTCGTAGGGAACGCGGCCGAGTATGGCGGCGCCATCTACACCATGTTCATTTCACCGACCATAGACTCGAACCTCGTGGAGAACAACAGGGCGAAGCTAGCCGGCGGCCTGTACTTTGCGAAGTCTTCCGAGGCCAAGGTGAGGGGGAATACCATAGTCGGAAATCGAGCCGAGACTGGCGGAGGTGCGTTCTTGAACAGGGCCGCGCCTCTTCTGGAGGGGAACGTCTTCAAGGCCAACAAGGCGGAACAGGGTGGTGGAGTGTGTGCGCGCCAAGCCGGAGGGCTCATCAAGGACAACGTTTTCTGTGACAACGTAGGCTCGAGGGGCGCCGCGCTCGCTTTTGTGGACACGATCGGTCCCGACGTCCGCGGCAACACCATAGTGCGCAACTCGGCGCCAGATTCTCTGTGCGCGGGTATCTACTTCTTGACGACGTACATGAACGTTGCGAACAACATCATCGCTCACAATTCCCCGGGCTACGCCGTCTATTGCCTGTCGGGAGCGACGCCGGTCCTGTCCTGCAACATCATGTGGGATAACGCGACTGGTGACTATTCGGGTGTCGTGTCAGAGACGGCGGAGGTGCGCGAGGACCCGCTGTTCTGCGCACCGGAGAAGGATGATTTCTCTGTTCGCGAGGGCTCGCCCGCTCTGAGCAAGGATTGCGGCAACATTGGGGCCAAGGGCCAGGGTTGTGGTGCCGTGAAGCGAGCCAGATGAGACCCGGCCTCAAGCCGGGCCTCCTATCGTCGAAAACGGAACTTTGTGGCTGACTCGGGTGTTGAAGGTTTCGGAGACAATGTCCGGCGCAAAGCGCCGGACATCAGGGTGTCTCGGAACGCATCGGTCCGGGATTCCGAGTGCGCGCGAGAAGATCGAGAAGGAGGTTTGCAAATGGTTCTGCACTCCAGGGCGCTGACTGTGCTGGTTCTGGTTGCCGTCGTGGCGCTGGTAATCGCAGCGGGGTCGAGCGTGATGGCTCGGCCGGTCACCCGGTGTTCTTTTGCGACACCCTGTGTAGCGAAGTCGGTGGAGAAAGTTGATTCAACCCCGAAGGGTTGGCTGGGAGTTGAGATCCAGGACCTAACGCCGGAGCTTCGCGAGGTTTTGGAGCTTGACGAAGAGACCGAGGGCGTTCTCGTCGCGGGAGTGAGCGAGGGGGGTCCTGCGGAGAAAGCGGGGATCGGCAAGGGTGACGTGATAATGAGTCTCGACGCTAAGGTGGTTGATGGGACGCCCAAGCTGGTGGCCATGGTGAGCAAGAGGAAGCCTGGGGAAACGGTCACGGTCGTCCTGCTTAGAGACGGTCGAAAGAAAACCGTGAAGGTGACCCTGGGCAGTGAGCATCTGGAGTCCCTGCCGTCGGTGGAACATCTAAAGTTCGAGCTTAACAGGGGACGGCTGGGGGTGAACGTGGTGGACCTCAACCCGGATCTGGGTGGGTATTTTGGCGCCGCGAAAGGCGTCCTGGTGACGGAGGTGTTGGAGGGAACAGCCGCTGAAGACGCCGGCATCAAGGCGGGCGACATCATAATCAGCGCAGACGGAAAGCGCGTGGAGAGTAGAGAAGGACTTCTACGCATCCTCGGCAAGCGAGAAGTGGGCGACAAGGTTGAGCTTGTGGTGTTGAGAAAGGGTAGAGAGACGAAGCTCGGCGCAACCCTTGAGGAAGGGTCGTTCATGGCCTGGGTTCGGGGAGTTCGAAAGAAGGGGAGTTCCATTCCAGAACGATACATCACGCCAAGGGTGGAGAAGTTCAAGGGGAACGTTGAGCTTCGTCGTCGCCTGGACGATCTTTCACGCCAGATGGAGGAATTGCGGAAGAAACTTGACGAGCTGAACGAGGACTTGAAGACCCAGAGGGATTAGCCTCCTCCGGGGATTGGAGTCCAAAGAGAACGGCCCCATCCATAGACTGTAACCGTAGCTCAAGCGCACTGCCGGATACGAACTGGGATGGGGCCGCTGCTTTCCGGCACCTCCGTTCACACGTCCGTGAACGGAGGTGCCACCTCTAACCGCCGCAACTGCACCGAGTAAGAGATTGCGTCGCCTGCCGTGTTCACTTCGTTACCGCGAAGGATAGATCGAAGGCAGGCCAGGTGAACGAAGGTCTCGACCGTAAGCCCTTGCACGTCAAGCGGACGGACTCGTTGCGCTACGGTACGTGGAATCTGGCACGGAAGTTGTTATAGTCCCCGTGTGCGCGTTGATCGTTGCATGTGATCTTAGAGGCCGGGGAGCTGAACGTGACGTAAGACTCCGTTCTTCAATAATCCTTCCGACTTCTGCCTCAGCGAGAAACTCGCCCTGCGATTTCCTCCGTCGTCGCAGGGAAGGGGTCTTTCGCACGCGAAGTTCCCCGTGCTTCTCCGCGATAGCAGCCTCTTGCCTCGTGCCCGCAGTCGCCGCACTGCGCTAAAAGACGTTGACATGGTTCGCCTCCATCTGCTAACTTTCAGACGCCTAAAGAGATGCACAGAGGCCGCTCGAGAGAAGAGGCCTTCCAGAGTGAGGTGTTACCGCAACCCAGAGAGGTCAGATTGGAGCGCCGGCGCCCCTCCTGTCACGAATGTGGTTATTGTGATAACATCCCTCGCGCGACGACAAGGCTTGCCGAGTCCCCGGGGCTTGAGGAAAAGGAGCTCAGGGACGTCGCGCAGGCCGTTCTCGCTAGGGTCAGGGCCAGGCTCTCCGGCGTGCCGGCTCGTCTTGTTCCCGTGGCAGTCTCAGCGAGGCACGTGCATCTCACCAAGGAGGCGCTGGAGGCGGTCTACGGAACGGGCTACGAGCTTTCGAAACTGCGGGACCTGAGTCAGCACGGCCAATACGCTGCCAAGGAAACTCTGACGGTGGTCGGGACGAGGATGCGCACGATAGAAGGGGTGCGTATACTGGGGCCGGTTCGAAGCTACACGCAGGTTGAGCTTGCCAGGACCGACGGCGTAACGCTCGGTCTCGAGTTGCCGGTCAGGGATTCGGGAAAGCTCTCAGGGAGTTCGCCCATAGTCCTTGTCGGGCCTAGAGGTGCCTTGAGCTTGAAGGAGGGCGCAATAAGACCCACGAGGCACATGCACGCGAGCGAGAACGAGGCCGCCGTACTCAATCTGAGAGACGGCCAGACCGTTAGCGTCCGCGTCGCTGGCGAGAAGGGGCTCGTGTTCGAGAACGTGATTGTGAGAACGGACTCGTCGTTTGTGTTGGAAATGCACCTCGACACTGACGACGCCAACGCGGCAGACGTCTGTTGCGACACGTTGCTCGAAATTCTGGACGGCTAGAGAGACGCAGAACGAAAATCGTGACTTGCGGAAGTCACGCTCGATTGAGATCCTGCGAAGTTGAAGTTGCTAGGAGGTGATTAACTTGCAAGGCGAAGCGCTCGGTATGATCGAGACGAGAGGGTTTGTTGGGATGGTTGAGGCTTCCGACGCGATGGTGAAGGCTGCCAAGGTCACACTCGTGAAATACGAGAAGGTGGGTGGAGGCTACGTCACGGCGCTTGTAAGAGGAGACGTGGGAGCGGTCAAGGCGGCTGTGCAAGCAGGTGCGGCTGCTGCGGAGAAAGTGGGAGAATTGGTGTCGACCCACGTTATTCCCAGTCCTCACAGTCAACTTGAGGAGCCGTTGCTGAGGTAGTCGGCAGGCGTTCCCAAACGGAGGGGAAAAGATGGAAGAAGCTCTTGGTCTCATTGAGACACGAGGTTTTGTCGCCATGGTTGAGGCCTCCGACGCGATGGTGAAGGCCGCCAGGGTGAGGCTCGTGGGTTACGAGAAGATCGGCGGCGGCTACGTCACGGCCGTCGTCCGGGGCGACGTGGCGGCGGTACGTGCCGCTACGGAGGCAGGCGGGAGCGCAGCGAGCAAGGTCGGCGAAGTGATCTCCGTGCATGTGATCCCGAGACCTCATGCCAGTCTAGAGGACGCACTCCCGATAGGGAAGGCCTCCGAGTCAAAGAAGTAAGAGACAACTCAGCGGAGGCAGTCGTGATTCTTGGAAAAATCGTGGGAACCGTCGTTTCCACGCGCAAGGAAGAAGCGCTGACTGGCATCAAGCTACTTGTTGTCAGGGAGCTCGACACCGAGCTCAAGCTCAAGAGCAACCTTTTGGTTGCCGCAGACGCGGTCGGAGCAGGAGTCGGGGAAGTCGTGCTCTACGCGACTGGAAGTTCCGCAAGGCTTACCGACGTTACGCGGGACAAGCCTGTCGATGCCGTGATAATGGGCATCGTGGACACGCTCGAGATCGGGGGAAAAGAGATCTACCAGAAGAGCGTGGCTGGGCGAGGCTAGGCGTCACACGCGACTGGAGAGCGCCGCGGAGAGCGGCAAGGAGTCCCAACCGATACGGGCGGTGGGAAGCGATGGCAGTTCAGTGCCGGCGGAGAACACTGTCGATCGGGATCGCACCTGGAGACCCTGGAGACTGTTGAATGGTGTCTGACGACAAGAGAATCTCTGCTCTGATAGACGCAGTGCTGCGAGAGCTCAAGACTGAGGCGCCGGCAGAAAGGACTGAAACCAGGTCGAGCCGAGAAGTGTTGCGAGGTCAGTCTTTGGGCGAGACGCGCCCGAGAGCAGGAGGACAAACCTCTGTTTTTAGGGACGCGGATTCAGCGGCGCAGGCGGCTCTGCGAGCTCAGGAAGCCCTCGTTTCATCCACGTTAGAGCTGCGCAAGAAGATGATCGAGGCCATGAGGGAGGTCTCCGTCCGCAACGCACTTCTTCTCTCCAGAATGGCCGTCAAGGAGACCGGCCTCGGCAGGGTCGAGGACAAGGTAAAAAAGAACCTCCTCGTTGCGCAGAAGACTCCCGGCGTCGAGGACTTGAACCCGACGTGTTGGTCGGGTGACAGAGGACTCACGTTAACGGAGTGGGCGCCGTACGGAGTCATCGCCTCTGTGACTCCTTCCACAAATCCCTCGGAAACGGTCATCAACAATGCCATCGGCATGGTGGCCGCCGGTAACTCGGTGGTATTCTGCCCGCATCCTTCTGCAAAAGAGACCACGCTCGCTACGGTCGAGCTTCTTAACGACGCAATCGCGTCGGTTTCGGGCATAGACAATCTTCTTGTTTCGTTTGAGGAGCCCTCAATAGAGCTGGCCCAGGATTTGATGAAGCACAAGGGAATTGACTTGCTCGTTGTCACCGGCGGTCCGGCTGTTGTGAGGGCGGCCATGAACTGCGGGAAAAAAGTCATCGCCGGGGGCCCCGGCAACCCGCCGGTCGTCGTGGATGAAACGGCGGACATCGAGAAGGCGGGAAAGGACATTTTTGACGGCGCCTCTCTCGACAACAACATAGTTTGTATCTCTGAGAAGGAAATAATCGCAGTAGACGCGGTTTCTACCGAGCTCAAACGCGCCCTCGAGAGGGCCGGAGCGGTAGAGCTCGAGAGCGGTTTGGATTCAAAGCTCGTTCGGCTTCTGATCAAAGAGAATCGCGGGCCGGCGCGTCCTTCAGTGACCGAGAGGACTTTTGTGGGGAAATCGGTGGCCACGATTCTTACCGAGGTGGGGGTGAGAGTGCCGGAGGAGACGCGGCTGGCCTTCATCGAAGTCGCGTGGGATCATCCGTTTGTGTGGACCGAGATGCTGATGCCCATAATTCCATTGGTGAGGACGAGAAACGCCCAGGAGGCGATCGAGCTTGCGAAGAAAGTGGAACAGAATCTCGGTCACACGGCCGCAATTCACTCGAAGAACATCGAGCGGCTGAGCTACATGGCGCGACTGATGGACGTGTCCATTTTTGTCAAGAACGGGCCTTCCTTTGCAGGATTGGGTCTTGGGGGAGAGGGCTACACGAGCTTCACCATTGCGAGTCCCACTGGGGAAGGACTGACGTCCGCGAGGCATTTCTCGAGAATGCGCCGGTGCGTGCTCGTGGACTATTTTAGGATTGTCTAGCTTTTCGTTGAGTGTTCGAGGAATCCCGACTCGAAAAGGGAGAAACGGTTCTTGGTGACTGAACTTGTGCGGGCGATTGAAGAGGCAGGCGTGGTGGGTGCGGGAGGAGCGGGCTTCCCGACTCACGTGAAGGCGGCTGCGAGGGCGGACACGATCATCGCAAACTACGCCGAGTGTGAGCCTCTCGTTGCATCTGACACTGCCGTCATGACCGCTGAGCCCGAACTCGTGATGAGAGGTCTAAGACTTATGCAGGAGGCGACAGGCGCCCGGGAGGCCGTCGTTGCTGCGAAGGCCAAGAGAAAGGAGCAACTTGAGATCATCGAGAGGATTGCCAGAACACAAGGAGGCTTTTCTCTCCATCTCCTGGAGGACGTCTATCCTGCGGGCGATGAGCATTTGCTCGTCGAGGAAGTGACGGGCAGGGTCGTGCCCCAGGGAGGCATTCCTCCTCAGGTGTCGGTCGTTGTGAGCAACGTGACCACGTTGTGGCGCGTTGCACTCGCCGCCGACGGGAAAGCATTTACGGAAAGATACGTGAGCGTAGCCGGTGAGGTGAAGAATCCCTCCACGCTCCTGGTTCCGATAGGAACGCCGGTTTCTCGAGTTTTGGAGGCGTGCGGCGGGGTAACGGCAGAGGGCTGCGTGTTCATTCTCGGCGGCCCGATGATGGGGGAAATCGTGGAGGATACCGCCGTGCCGGTGAGGAAAAGCACAAGCGCGGTCGTGGTCCTTCCCCCAAATAACCCTCTCGTGAGAAAGAGGCGGGTGAGTGTTTCTGTGGCCGTGCGCAGAGCCATGGCTTCGTGCATGCAATGCTACGATTGCACGCTGCTTTGTCCGAGGCACTTGCTCGGGCATCAGCTCTTCCCGCACAAGACGATGCGCTCCGTGGCCTTCTGGATAGAGGGCTCTCCGGATGATTTGGTGTGCGCAACTCTTTGCTCTGAGTGCGGTCTCTGCGGCATCTTCGTTTGTCCCATGGACCTTTCGCCCGTCACCGTTTATCAACGCATAAAGCAGGATCTTGCGGCGAGGGGCGTGAGGCCGAGGGTGGGGCGGGAAGCAGTGCGGCCGCTGCCCGAGAGACACGGCAGACACGTTCCGCTGGAGCGTCTGGTGGCAAGACTTGGACTCGGCAAATATGAAGTCGGGGCTCCTTTGAAGGAGAGGTTGCTTGACGTGGGGGAGGTCAGGATTCCGTTGGGCGAGAAGTGGGGACGACTCAGGCCGACGGTACGCGTCGGGGAGTCGGTAAAGACGGGGACGGTCGTGGCGGAACCTCTGGGCCCCGGGCCGGGAGCCAGGGCACACGCCAGCATAGACGGAAAAATAGAGAAGATCACTGAGGAATCTATTTGTATTGCTGCATGAAAGCGTGATAAGGATGAACGGGTGATGGACGATGCAAGTTAAGCAACCGGCCCCCGACAAGAAGAGACGCGGCTTAGAGGTGGGTGGAGCAGATCCCGAAGGAACCGGGCCACGGACTGACGGCGGACCTCTCGACGAGCCGGCGCTCGGTCTGGTCGAGTTGAACACCGTGGCGATAGGCATCCTGGTGGCTGACGAAATGCTGAAAGCGGCCCCGGTGAGACTTGTCGAGGCCACGCCCGTGTGCTCGGGGAAATACGTGGTGATAGTAAAGGGTGATGTGGCGAGCGTGGACGCGAGCGTTGCGAAGGGGACCTCCGTCGGTGAAGAGTGCGTCGTCGACACGCTTTTCCTTCCGAACCCGCATCCCGGCATTTTCGCCGCGATCACTGGAACGTCTGAGATTGAGAAGATCGAGGCGCTGGGAGTCATAGAAACCTTCTCTGTGGCGTCGACGATTGTTGCAGCCGACGCAGCGGGGAAGGCAGCAAGAGTGAAGATGATCGACATTCGTTTGGCGAAGGGCCTGGGAGGCCGGGCGTTCGTGACCCTCACCGGTGATGTGAGCGAGGTCGAGGCCGCAGTTGAAGCAGGGAGCAAGCATCCGAGGGGGAAGGGGCTTCTCGTGAGAAGCATAGTGATCGCCAGGCCGGATGAGGCTCTGTTCGAAAAGCTACTGTAGTGACGAGGACGATGGCGCAATGCACCTGGCGCGAGTGATAGGCACGGTGGTTTCGACCGCCAAGGTAACGTCCCTCAAGGGATACAGACTACTTGTCGTGCAACCCCTGGACGAGAAGGGGGTCGTGACCGGTCCGCCCGTCGTTGCGGTGGACACCGTGAGCGCCGCGCCGGGCCAACTGGTCTTTTTCGTGAGGGGCAGAGAAGCTGCGTCGGCACTTGCTGACAAGTTCAACCCCGTCGACGCTACGATAGTCGTGATTCCGGACGAGGTAACGGACGAACAGGTTTGACATGAGGCCGCGGCTGTGATAGCTTCGCCCTGGGTGTTTTTCAGATGCCGATATATGAATTCAAGTGCCGTTCGTGCGGCAAGAAATTCGAGAAGCTCTGCGCAATTGGCAAGGACACCGGGATCGGGTGTCCCAAGTGCGGGAGTCGCAAATCGGAGCGACTCTTCTCGCTATTTGGCGTGGGGTCTTCGTTGAAGTCCGGAGCTGGTTCCCATTCCAAGTCATCGTGCGGTAGTTGTGGCGGCGGGAGCTGCTCGACTTGCCGATGAGAAATCGATTGAAGTCGGGGGTGGCAGCATGACAAAAGCTGAGATCGTCAAAGAAGTGTCGAGGCGAACAAGGCAAGGCCACAATGAGACGGCGACCGTGGTGGAAGAGGTTCTCTCCTCGATTTCCAGAGCGCTGAGCGAGGGAACCGAGGTGAAGCTTCGAGGTTTCGGGACCTTCTCTGTCGTTGAGAAGGCCCTCAGCATGGGAAAGAATCCCAGAACCGGACAGGACATCATTGTTCCCGCGAGGCTGATGCCTGTTTTCAGGCCGGCTCCGGCGCTGAGATCGATCGTATCGGAAGGCTGACCGTTCCTCACCGCTCTGCAACGAGTACGGAGGCGCATCAATGGGTTGTGGAAAGAAGAGAAAGAAAAAGAAGATCGCGACACACAAGAGAAAGAAGAGACTGCGCAGGGACCGTCACAAGAAGAGAATACGTTAGACTGGTGACTGATTTTGTCTAGAGAAGGGACGCCGGAGGGCTCGGGCTCTACGCTCGTGGGCCGCACTCCGGCGTTGCTTTGTGTGAGAATTGACCGCCTCGCGGGGCTTCGGCCGGGGCAGGAGCCGGGTGTCCCGAGACGAACTCGCACTCTGGAGGAAGCAACGCCTTGCGAAGAAAGATGAGACCCACGCCCAGGGCGTGGAGGGTGACGGGACGGCTGCGGAGAAGCTCGGCGCGCTTCGGTTTTGTGACAACCGAGGGAGCGGACGGCGACGTGTATGTGCCTTCGCGTCATCTGTCGGGGGCCCTCGACGGTGACGAAGTGGAAGTCGAGGTGAGGAGGAATCGGAGCTCGGGCCTATTGGAAGGGAGAATAGTCAGAATCACCCGCCGCCTCCCGAGAGAATTGACGGGCAGAGTAAGGGAGACTGGAGGAGGGCGCGTGTTCATACCCGACGACCCCAAGTTCCCGAGTCCTCTCGGAATCGCGAAAAGCAAGAAAGAAGTTTGTGCGGAGGGCGATCGTGTGGTGGCCACGCTTGAGCCGCGTGACAGAGGGGACGTCAATAGGTGCAGGATCACGGAGGTCCTGGGCGACTCGAAGGACGCGAGGCTCGACAGCATGATTGTTGCGAGGGAATTCGGTATTCCTACTGCATTCGGAGCGAGAGCGCAGGAGGAGGCGGAACGTCTCGCGGACGAGGGCACGGGAAACCGGGCGGAGCTCTCGGATCACAGGGTCTTCACGATCGACCCCGCGGAGGCGAAGGATTTCGATGACGCCGTATCGGTGAAGGAGCTTCCTTCCGGGAGTCTGGAAGTCGGCGTTCACATAGCGGACGTCTCCTCCGTCGTAGAGAACGGAGGGGTACTGGACATCGAGGCCATGGATCGAGGCAACAGCGTCTATCTTCCGGACGTCGTTTTTCCGATGCTTCCCGGCAGGATCTCTAACGAGCTCTGCAGCCTTGAACCGGAAAAGCCCAAACGCTGCATGAGCATCATGATGGAGCTCACGAGAGACGGCAGCCTAGTTCGATCGAGAATTCTTGAGACCAACGTCACGAGCGTGAGGAGATTTACGTACGACGAGGTTCAGGCAATCCTGGAAGGAAAGCTCGAATGTCCCCGAGAACTTCAGCGGGACCTGAGCCTTCTGCATTCTCTGGCGCAGGCGCTGAAGGAGAGGCGGCGCGAGGGGAATGCCGTCGACCTCGAGATACCCGAGATGAAGGTTCAGCTTTCGGAGCAAGGTGTGCCTCAGGGGCTTTATCTTGCCGAACACAGCCCCGCACATTCTCTTATCGAGGAGCTGATGGTGCTGGCAAACACCGTCGTTGGTTCAAGCATCAAGGCCTTGGGCGTGCCCTTCATTTTTCGGGTTCATCCCAGGGCGAAGAAAGAGAAAATGGAGGAGTTCTTTCGGGCGGCGCACGTAATCTCACCGAAAGTGACCGTACGGCCCAGGGGCGATTTCAGGAGGCTGAAAGACCCGTTCGAGGCGGGGCTCGATGGATCGAGGAAGAGGCTTCTGGATTCATTCTTCGTACGTTCTATGGAGAAGGCTCGCTATGACGTCTCCGACGTCGGGCACTACGGTCTCGGGACCGAGAGCTATTGCCACTTCACGTCGCCTATTCGCAGATACGCAGATCTCGTGGATCACAGAATAGTCAGAGCCTGCCTGATTAGAAGGGCGAAGCGGGTCGGGCGAGAAATCGAGGCGAAACTCTCGGTCGCCGCGGAACTCTGTTCGGAGAGGGAAGTGAGAGCAGACGAAGCAGAGAGGACTGCCGTGAGGGTGAAGGCGCTCAGATTCATGGAGCGCTTCCTCGGAGATGTGCTTGAGGGAACCATAGTGGGTGTGATAAATTCAGGTTTCTTCGTGGAGATTTGTGGACACTGGGTTGAGGGTATGGTACCTAAAGACTTGTTGCGAGATGACTCTTACTATTTCGACCAGGAGCATTTTGCCTTGGTAGGCAAGAGGAGAGGGACAAGATACTCGCTCGGGCAGTCTCTCAGGGTTCAGATTGTGAGAGTCGAACCGCTGGCTCGCATGATGGACCTACTGCCGGTCAGGGAATAGAACTGACTGCCGATTCCAATCGAAGGAGATGAAAGCGTGGAAAGGAACAAGTCGTTCATCGAGAGACGGAAAAGCCATCGCGTTGAGGCCAGAGTACCCCTCCAGTTGGAGGAGAGGGAACAAGAGGTCGGCGGAGATATTATTCCCGCAGAGAGTGCGAACTTAAGCGAAGGTGGGGTGTATTGTGAGGTAGAGAAGTATCTGCCGCCTCTTACGAGAGTGTCACTCACGCTGTTGCTGCCCGCCTTCGGTGAGAAGCACTCTAAGGCCCAGCAAATCAAGGCGGAAGCGGTCGTGGTCAGAAATATCCCTGTCAAGACGGGGAGAAAGGTAATAAAATATAGAATCGCCTGCGCCTTCACTACCATTTCGGACGAGCAGAGGGAGGTAGTGAGGGACTACATCATCTGGCATCTTCTGCGTGGTTTGCAGGGGCAAGGGTGAACGCGGCGCACCGCGAGGGAAGTGTGTTTCTTGGACACAGGAGGAAATCCGTGACGCGAGTGTTTGTTGTGGCGTTTTGTGTTGCCCTGCTGCTCGCTTCCATCAGCGCTTGTGCTCTTGCCGACAAGTACGCGGCGGAGTTTCTCAAGGTGGGGGCCGGTGCGAGGGCCTTGGGCATGGGTGGCGCATTCGTCGCGCTGGCCGATGACGCGAGCGCCATTTACTGGAATCCGGCGGGGATCGCGTCGGTGCGTAAGACTGAGATTGAGGCAATGCACGCGGAGCAATTCGGAAGTCTCATAAACTACGATTTCGTGGCCGTTGCGTTTCCGATTTCCGGGGACGCCGCGAGGAAGGCCTCTATCGGAGCCGCCATCATCCGGCTCGCCGTGGACGACATTCCCTACACTAAGAATCTGGAATGGGAGGATTACGGCATCGACCAGACCCCGGGGACGGGAGATTACGGCGAAGGGAACGGTACGTGGGATCCGGGAGAGAGGATAGTACTGGACGAGGGAAAGATGATCTGGAAGAGCAACGCCGACATGGCGCTGCTCCTTTCGTACGCCTCGGAGCTCACGGAAAAGATCTCCGTCGGTGGCACGTTCAAGCTGGTCAGGCAGGAGATCATAGACAACAGCAGCCTCGGAGCCGGGGTGGACATCGGCGCCATTTATACCTTGAACAAGTCGACGTCCTTCGGTCTCGTCGTTTCCGATGCTACTACTACTCAGCTTGTCTGGGACACGGGGCATCACGAGTTTGTAGCGCCGACAGTGAGAATGGGCGGACAATACACGAGAAAGATCGGCCCTCTTGACGGCATCGGCACTGCCGCCCTGGACATGGAGATTGGATTTGAGAAAAGGAGACTGGCGAGCCAGTTTTGGGCCGGGCCATTCACGGCCGATGTCAGTGCAGGTGTTGAGTACTGGCTCAAACGTGCGGTTGCGATCCGTGTGGGGCTCGACGCGGGGAGATTTACAGCGGGAACGGGTGCCAGATTCTCCAGATTTGGTTTCGACTACGCCTTCCTGAGCCACAAGGATCTCGACAATTCCCACCGGGTCTCGGCGTCGTTTCGTTTCTAGGACGGCCGGATCCCACCGCAGTGTCTGTGGAGAACGTTCGAAACGTGCGTTCGCTCCGCGAGACTAACTCGAGGGCACATCAAAACGGGCTGGTGGATTCAAGATCGAGGATTACTGTGTGTCGGTCCGATCGGTCGTCTTGGGGTTCTCGTCGGGCAGTATGACGAGCCTTTGCCCGGCTCGGATGGGCCTGCGTGACGTCAGGTCATTCCATTCTGCGATGTCACTGACTGAGACGCCGTAGCTTCTTGAAATCTCGTACAACGTTTCGCCACGCCGCACGACGTGCATAAGCTTTGCGGATTTCCTAACGTGCTTGTCTGACGGGTGCTCAGCCAGCCTGACGCCGTCTCTGGGGATGAGAAGCTTCTGGCCGGGTCTTATGACGTTGCCGCGGGCCACTTCATTGAACTCCTGGATCTGTCCGATGCTCACGCCGAAATTCCTGGAAATCCTGTAGAGACTGTCACCTTTCCGGACTCGATATGTGAGATATAATTCCTCTTCTGGAGCAGGGGAGGAATAGGCTGACGACTCGGAAGCTCGGACGACGTCAGGGGATCCATCCTGACGCTGAGTTGCCGCCGCCCTCGTGGGCCGATAAACCTCTTGATCCCCGGGACCGAAGCACTCGCCCCGTATGCCTTGCGCCGATAAAGCGGAAAGATACTCCTCGGATGTTCCGGCAGGCACTCTTACCTTCATTCCACCTTTTCTCGCGGGAGTCTTCGAGCGCTTGAAAGAAGGGTTGAGGAGCTTGACTGAGTCGGGCGAGATATTGCAGACCTGGGAGATTTTCTGGAGGTCGAGGGGCCCGTAAACGACGACTTCCTCAAACGGCATCGCGACGGGGACCTCGAGGCCGACACAATACTTCTCGGGCTCCTTTGCTATGTGAAGGGCGGCCATGAACTGCGGGACGTACTCCTCCGTTTGGCGAGGGAGTCTGAGTGACCAGAAATCCCGCGTGTTCTGTCTCTGTAACGCCCTGCCCACGAGGCCTTCTCCGCCATTGTATGCGGCGATTGCAAGGGGCCAGGAACCGAACAGGGAATAGAGGTGCTTGAGGTAGCGCGCCGCGGCTACGGTCGAAGTCTCCGGGTCGTATCTTTCGTCGACCCAGGGATCAACTTGGAGGTCAAAGAGACGAGCCGTGCCGAGGATGAATTGCCATGGTCCCACCGCATGTGCCCAACTGCGGGCCTGCAGGTTGAAGCCGCTCTCTATCATGACGAGATAGGCCAGGTCACCGGGTACGCCTTCACGCTCGAGTATGCTCTGCACGAGGTTCATGTACTGCGCCGAAGTCTTTAGCCATCTTACGAACAGTCTGCCGCCGTCCCGCGCATAAAACTCTATCCATTTCTTCACTTTCTGGTTCATTTCGGGCATGACGCCAGGCAACCTGGCATCGCCGGCCGTTGGGCCCGCGGGAGAGTGCGTGGAATCATAACCCATGTAGGAGGAAAGGTCCGGCGTCTGAACCGTAGCTCTCGGCGTGGCGTAGGAGAGAAGGCTGATCCTTTCGGCCGCCTGCGAGGCCAGGTGTTCTGCCTTCGCGGACAGCGTGCGCATCTCTGCAACCTCTTGCTCGCTGAGTCCACCCTTCTCCAGAAGTTCCTTTGCAGCCAGCGAGGCGCGGCTAAAATCGTCCGAAGCCTTTTCATATTCGCCCGTGGCCAAGGACCGTAACCCTGCATCGTAGAAGGAATTAGCCCTCTCGATGGCGCGGGTCGTCTGCCGAGCCTGGCCCATATGTTGGGGGGGAGACACAGCAAGCCCCACAGATGGTAGAAGCAAAGCTGCTGCAAGAGTGAATATGGCTATGCGCATCCGGGTGTTCGTTTTCAGGGGAAAGACCTCCTAATCTGACAGGCTCGCTGGTACTGAGGGCATGATATAGAAATGCCCCCCAGAGCGCAAGAGTTTTCTTCGAGGCACTCCTGTCGCTCCACCCGGGGCAGTGTTGGGTGCCGCTCACCCGTATACATAGATAATCGGCAAGAAGCTGGAGGTTCTTAAGCCCTAATCGTCTCAGACCCCTGGCCCCTACACGCGTATCAGTCGCTCTGGGATGTAGATGCGGCTCTCCGGATACAGATTGACATCCCCACGGGGCTGTAGTATGTTGCACCCCTGTACACGGTCGAGGGAACTGCTTGTCGGCAGAAGATCTAGGCTACTGGCATTAGTGAGACCGCACTGGGGGGAGCAGCTCAGAGGATGAGCAAGAAAAGCGTGGACGAGCGAGACGAGAGCGAAAGGCTCAAGTGTTCCTTTTACTCTTCCGATGATGCGAGGAGCTTCGGGCTGCTGGAGGACTCAGGTCCAAGCGCGTGCCTGGTCTGCGTCGCCGGTGAGCCGGGCAGAGACGCACTGGTATGGCTCAAGAGTTTCCTCGGGGAGAGGTTCCGGAGCGCTTTTGCGCAGGCAGATGGTTCAGGACATGGAGGGGGCCTCGTGGCTTTTCTCCAGTCGAGCCACGCCGACCTCTTCAAGGAAGGAACGCGACGGCCCGAGGGCCTGGCTCAAGTGTCACTCGTGGCCGCGCACGTGGAGGGACACACGATTGAGATTGCGGCCATCGGAACCTGTGCTGCTTACAGAACCGCGGCATCGGGGGTGGATAAGGTCATCCCGTCGGATGCCAACGGAGGAGAAGGCTGCTATCTGGGGGTTTCTCTCAAAGTGAGCGTCGAGATGGTCAGACGACGTCTTGCTCCCGGCGTAGGGTATCTCCTCACCTCGAGACGAGTGGACCTCTCGGCTGGCTGGGATAACAACGTCGGTCAAGCCTTGAAGGTGGTGGCGGTAGATGCCGGCTCGGCTGCCGGGTTACTTTTCGGCGCGGAGGGAGGTGCCTTCGCAACGTTGGAAAGTGGAAGGGTCTCGGACGAGACTGTGGCTGAGGAGACGCCGGGTGCGGATGAAGTCGCGACACCGATCTCCGACGCGGAAGAAGCCGCGACGCCAGCGGGGACGGTGAAGACCCTCACCTCCGTGGCGTGGAAGAGGGCTCCTTTCATAGTGCTTGCGGTGGCCCTGGGGGTTGCCATTTACATGCTTGGGACTAACGAAGGCGGGAGATGGGCCGGGGGGATCCTGAGGGGAGGCCGCACTGCCGGTCATCAGGGGCTTGCGGGGGCGACCCGCGGTGGCACATTGAGCGTAAGTTCGATTCCGCCGGGCGCAGAGGTGATGCTTGACGACAGCGTGATCTCATCTCGTACCCCCGTCTCCAGTGCTAATGTTTCTCCGGGTCTGCATCGACTAACAATGAGATTGGGTGATCTCGGAGAGTGGAGCGGAAGCGTCAACGTTAGAACGGGTGACACGGCGAACGTGGAAGTTGCGTTCGTGGGACAGATCGCCGTGAACTCAAAACCACAGGAAGGCTTGTCGGTGCTTCTTGACGGCGAACCTAGGGGATTCACTCCTTGCTTGCTAGAAAGCGTGCCTGCGGGTCTCCATATCGTTAAGGTCGAGGGTAAGGGTTTCAGCTCCTGGGAAGAAGAGGTGCTTGTTGCCCAGGGCGGCACTGCCGAAGTCCAGGTCAGCCCGGGCAAGTTACCCGCGACAGGAGTCGTCCGGGTTACCGCGGCACAAGTCTCCGAGGAAGGTTATGCGGAGTCGAACGGCCGCGCCGTTTTCATTGACGGAAGGCAAGCTGGTGCCACCCCCCTCAAGATAAACGTGAAACCCGGGTTCCATAGCATAAGGGTGGCAGGAACAAAAGGCGACGCTCCGTCGGTGACCGTTATTCAGGTCAGACCCGGTGGAAAGCACTTCATCAAGGCGGAGTTCGCAGGCGTCCAGCCGATTCTGGTGGAATGTCTGCAGACCCGCATGCCGTCCGGTGGCCAAGTGGTGCTGTGTGCCTCGCTGGCAGGCAACACCGGAACAGACATCTCAAGAGTGGAGCTCTACTTGGAGAAGCTGGACTCAAGCCGCGCCGGTTGGGAACCAATGACGCTCCTGTCGGGTTCGCGCTCGGTCTACGCCGCTGCCGTGCCCCTGGGATTTGCCTCGGGGGGCGATCAGATCAGGTATTTCGCGAAGGTCACAACAGCGGAGGGCCTCGAGTACTTTTCCGACGTGGCCACGTTGACTACCCGCTAGTCGCAAACTATCAACGACGTCTACATTCTGCGCCCACTCACTCCGCACCATGAACCCGTCAAGATATCTCCCGTTTGCCTGTGCGCGTTGCCTCCGCACTGCGGCAAGATTCCGGAATGCTCCGTTGGCACGGACGTTGCCCGCTCTGGCGCCCGGTGACGAAAAGTGTGGAACTGCGGAAGCGCCAGAGTCGCGCTCATCGTTGTCATAGGTACCGCTGTTTGTACCGGGGTCTCTCCGGACTGCTGGCTGGCCATTTCGGCCCTGGCCGGAACGTGCCTCGTCGTATTGGCCGCTTGTTCCGGACCTCGGCGAGCAATCGGCGGCCTGGTGGATCTCAAGGACGCCGTTCTCATCTTGTTCTTCATGTCTGGAGTAGCGCTGCTTGCGTCCTTGAGAATGGAGGGGTACGCCGGGGAGTCTCACATTATTACGGAGAGAGTTGCCTGCGTCAGAGGGACTGTGAGCGGCTTTGCGCAGCCCTCTGAATCGGGAACAAGCGTGACTCTTTCGACCCTCCATCCTGACTCGCTGTGCGCACCCTTGCCGAGGGGAACGAGAGTGCTGGTCAGACTCACGGGGAGGACGGCCTTCACGGTGTCTGCCGGCGACACTATGGCCGTCGCGGGTCTCCTGCGAAGTCCACTTGGGGCGCGAAACCCGGGCGGGTTCAGCGAAGCGACTTACCTATCTCTGAGCAAGACCGCGGCCGTCCTGACGGTTCCGGCCTTCCTGAAACCCGTGGTTACAAGAGCCGATCCTCCCAGGGGTTTTGTTGCGACCTACATGGCGCCGCTGCACAGATGGATAGAGAAGGCCATCAATCGCAACGTGGGCGGAGAAGAAAGAGCCTTCCTGCTGGCTCTTGTGTTGGGAGAGAGAGGAGAGCTTACGGATGAAATGAAGGACGCTTTCAGGCGGTCGGGAATCATTCATCTCATTTCCGTTTCGGGCCTGCACACCGGACTTGTCGGCATGATTGCCTTTCTCTTTCTCAGGGGAGTCAGGGCACCCGTCAAGACCTCGCTCGTCGGCTCGGTCCTGATCGTGTGGTTCTACTGCGGCATTTCCGGATGCTCGCCACCAACGTTGAGGTGCTCCGTCATGGTGACTTGCGTCGCAGGCTCACGTCTGCTCGGCAGGGGCGCCGGGCTCGTCAGCCCTCTGTGCGCCAGTTGCGCGATTCTGCTCCTCGTCAATCCCGGATACATGAGGGACGTCGGCTTTCAGTTGTCCTACGCGGCGACCGGGTCGATGATGGCCGGCGCAACGTTGAGCAAAGCCGTCAGACGGCGGCTCTCTGCCCCCGAATGGGTTTCGAAATATGTGTTTTCCACGATTCTGACGACGATCGTCGCTCAACTGGGTGTTCTACCCATACTCGCGTGTCAGTTTGGTTCGGTCTCGGCCGTCTCCATACCGGCGAATCTGCTTGCCATTCCGGTTGCGTCGGGCGCACTGGTGAGCTCGTTCTGCTCACTGGGATTCCTGGCAATAGCGCCACCTCTGGCCTCGGCCTCTTTCTCACTGACGTGGTTTCTCCTGCGGCTCTGCAATCTGATCGCTAGGTTCGCGTCCTCCGTCCCGGGAGCGTCCATCGAACTGGTGAAACCCACGGGCGTCGAGGCCGTCATGTTCGTGGTCTGCTTGTTTGTCTTTCTGCGAAAGACGGACTTTGGGCGCAGCCCCCGGCAACGCTCAGAGGGCGTCAAGATCCGGGCGGGACGCGGCGACAAGTGGTTACTTGGCGTGAGCGGCCTGGGCATGGTTGTGTGCGGCATTCTCTTGGCAGGCGGCGGGATTCCGGGGGCGAAGCGCGGAGACAGGTCAACGGAGGTTCACTTCCTGGACGTGGGGCAGGGTGACGCCACCGCCGTGCGGCTGCCGGACGGAAGGCTCATTCTGATAGACGGTGGCGAGTCCCAAGAAGAGTGGGATTCGGCGAAGAGGGTGTTGGTTCCGTTCCTCAGGGAGGCGAGAAAGAAGGCGTTCGACGTGGTCGTCGTAACACATTTCCATTCCGATCACGTCGGCGGGGTCATGAAACTGCTCGAAGAGGGCAGGGTGGGGAGACTCATAGTTGGCGGGGCCGACACCACGACTGCTCTGTCGCGTCTCACACGTCTCGAGGCACTGCGGCGAGGCACGGAGGTAACGTTCGCGCGTGCGCATGAGAAAATCGTGAGTTCACATGGAGTCGAGTTGGTCGTACTCCATCCCTCGGGCTCGGCTTCGGCCGACACATCATTTGCATCGCTGAACGACTCTTCCATGGTGCTCGTCCTCCGTGCCAAGACGGTGCAGTTCGTACTTACAGGCGATGCCGGACCGCAGACGATGGACGGGGTGGTGGATTCGGTCGAGCCCGGAAAGCTGACCGTGTTGAAGGCTCCACACCACGGCGGCAAGGGGACCCTGGGCGTTCGCTTTCTGGAGAGAATTCGACCCCGTTACGCCGTGTTCAGCGTGGGACACAACAACAGGTTCGGACATCCTGCGAAAGAGATTGTGCAAGCCTACGAACAGGGCGGAGCGAAGATATTCCGAACGGACGCCGATGGCTGCGTCAGCTTCCGGGTCGTCGGGGATTCGCTTGACGTGAGAACGGCTCAGCCGGCATCGGGTTTGCCCTTCGCCCAAAAAGCAAAACGCCAGAGAGGAGAACGAAGAGCAATCCTCTTCGCTCTCTTCTCCGGCGCAGCGGGCGTGAGCGAATTGTCACGACCTCGGCTACTTCACAGGCTTGAACCTGTTCTTCAACTTCTCCTGCAGACTCGGCAGCGTCGTATACTCCATGACCTCGGCGGGAAGTCTATGGGGCTCGAACGGTCCGTGCCTTCTCATGTATTCGGCGATCTCGTTGGCTTTTTGCCTCGTGAGGTCGAAGCCGGGATCGTCGAACATGTCGACGGGTCCCACCAGCGTTCCATCGCAAAGCTGGAAGCCCGCGGCGATCACTCTGGGTGGTCCGTCGAAGCGCGTCGGCGTGGCGTCCTCAAAGCTCACGGGCATGAGTGGACCGTTGTGAGAACCTCTCATCCATCCCTCGACGATGTGCGGAAATGCAAATGCTTCGAGCATTTCTCCGACGGCGGGGAGTCCGCTCTGGCAGCGCACGATGAGAACGGGGTCGTCCTTACCGACGTACTTTCCGGCAATCAGGCTCAACTTCTGTGTGGAAGCAGACGCGCCTATCTCGCCGTCGGCTCTTCTATACACCGCCTTGATCATGTAGCGTCCGGTCGAACCGATGAGGGCAAGGAGGTCGTAGAGTTCATTCGGCGTAGAGAGCATTATTTCCCTGGATTCTTTCACGTCCAAGACCAGGAAGTTGAAACCGTCGTGCATGCTGGGGTCTATGATAAGTCCCGCGGTGTTGAATGGATCCGCGAACATTTTGTAGACGGGCAAGTTCCACGCGCCGGGAGACGTCTTGTCCGCCATGAAAACGATGACCGGATCGCTCTTTCTCTCGACGAACTCCATCTCAGCCACACCCGGCCCCATTCCCTTCACGTTCCCGCTGAAAGCGTCCTTCAGTATGTCCTGGCCGGCCCCATAGAGCGCAAGCTTCTTGGCAACTTCCGTGCACGCGAGAAAAATGTCCCAGGCGATCTTGTGAACCTCTGAAGACTCCACACCCTTCTGGTGCGTCATTATGAGCTCCAGGTCGTCCCCGCAAGAAGTCACGTGGAAGTCTATGAGACTCCCTTTTTCAGTCGCGGCTTCGAGCATCTCGTTGGCCTTGGCGACAAGGTCCGGATGCATGCTTGAATGTCCCACGTATCCACCGACGTCAGCCTTTATCACACTCAACGTTATTTTCTTCCCTGCCATTTGTCCTCCTTTTGGCACGTGTCGGGTGCTCGACACGGCGCCCAGGTCAGCGGGTTTGCTGAGTTGGCTCCGTGCAGTGAGAAAGCGTACTTAGTATCGTAAGAAATCCGCGCCACCGTGTCAACTGAAAGCTGGCGACCGCGCTTGCCTCCAGTAATCTACTTGCCAGCGCAGTCCGAGCATGGTATACGTTTGATGCAGAGGCATGCAAATACGTCACGAGAGACGCTCCGGCAGACACCGAAGGAAAACGGTGCTTCCAAGGGCACAGGAGGCGCAGGAGAAGGACTTGAAGAAGCTAGGTCTTGGCGTGCTTGCATCCGGCAGGGGAACCAATCTTCAGGCAATCATTGATGCTTGCGCGGAGGGCCGCATACCCGCAGAGGTGAGAGTCGTCGTCAGCGACGTTGAGAATGCCCTCGCCCTCGATAGGGCACGTAGGGCCGCCATTCCCGCCGTCTATCTTCCCCCCGGAAAGTTCAAGACAAAGCTCGATCCCGGCACAGAAGCGGCGTATGCCCGCTGTCTGAAGGAGCACTGTGTCGACCTAGTTCTGCTTGCGGGCTTCATGAGGATTCTGCACGCAGGATTTCTCTCGCAATTCTCGGGTAGGACAATGAACGTCCATCCCGCGCTGCTCCCCGCTTTCCCCGGCCTGGACGCGCAGAGGCAGGCCCTGGAACGCGGGGTGAGATTCACCGGCTGCACGGTCCATTTCGTTGACGAGAGCGTCGACGGCGGTCCGATCATTCTTCAGGCCGTGGTCCCCGTCCGCGAAAACGACAGCGTCGCGACCCTCTCCGAAAGGATCCTGAAGGAAGAACACAAGACTTATTGCGAGGCGGTGAGACTTTTCTGCGAAGGGAAACTGAAGATCGACGGGAGAAAAGTCCGCATCCTCGATACGCCTCGGTGGGGAGCTTGTGGGTGCGGGCGCGCCGAAGGAGCGAACTAGCATGGTGGGTAGCTTGACGGAGATCTCTCTTGACGATCTCAGGCCTATTCGGAAGGGAAAGGTGCGGGACGTATACGACGCGCAGGACGGGCGGCTGGTCATCGTGGCGACGGACAGGATTTCCGCCTACGATTGCATTCTCCCTTCGGGCATTCCTCAAAAGGGCGTAATCCTGACCAACCTTTCCGCGTTCTGGTTCGAGAGAGTGTCACACATCGTGAGGACTCACTTCATAACCTGCGACCCACACCGATTCCCGGGAGATTTTTCGTCTTACGCCTCGGTTCTGGCGGGAAGGTCGATGCTGGTCTGGAAGGCAGACCCGATTGAATTCGAGTGTGTTGTCCGGGGCTACCTCGCCGGTTCGGCGTGGCGGGAATACAGAGAGAGGGGCACGGTCGGCGGGGAGCCTCTTCGACCCGGCCTGAAGGAAGCAAGCAGATTCGACATTCCCTTGTTCACACCGGCCAGAAAGGCGGCGTCCGGCCACGATGAGAACGTCAGCTTCGCAGTGCTTGAGGGAGAGACGGGAGTTGCGCGCGGGAGGGAGCTCAAAAACGTGAGCCAGAAGCTATTTGCGTTTGCCTCGGAATACTGTGAGAAAAGGGGCCTGATACTCGCGGACTCGAAATTCGAGTTCGGTCTCCTTGACGGGAACCTGATACTCATAGACGAGCTTTTCTCTCCTGACTCCTCACGTTTCTGGTCATCGGAGTCGTACGAACCGGGACGGCCGCAGGAGAGCTTCGACAAGCAATCGGTGCGAGACTATCTTCGATCCACGGGGTGGGACGGAGCACCTCCGGCGCCCCCTTTGCCCCCGGACGTGGTCAAGCAAACTCACGAGAGATACTTTGAAGCCCTGGAGAGAATCTGCGGCAAGGGTGCGCTCTAGAGGAATTGACATTCAATTGGCGAGATTCGCTCGTGGAAACGAAAAACGTGTTGACCGGTGAAAGAGTAAGAGTACGAAGGGCGTTCATCAGCGTCCACAACAAGGACGGGCTGGTGCGCTTTGCAGCCCTTCTCGCGGGCAAGGGCATCGAGCTCTACGCAACGGAGGGAACGGCGAGCTACCTGCGGGAAGCGTCGATCGCCGTAAGACCTGCCCACGAGCTCACGGGATTCGCTGAGGTACTTTCGGGCAAGGTGAAGAGCTTGAGCCCGAGACTCCACGCAGCGATACTGTTCTCCCGCGCAAGCAGCGAGGAAAGAAGGCAGATAGAAAAAGAGGGTCTATTGCCGGTGGACATGGTCGTCGTAAACTTCTATCCCTTCCACGAGGTGGCCGACGAAACGTCCCTCTCTGAGGCCACGAAGATGATAGACATAGGCGGCCCCGCCGCCTTGAGAGCAGCCGCGAAGAACTTCCGGTGGGTGGTGCCTGTGCCCGAGCCGGCTTCTTATGACCGGGTGACGGAGGAGATGCTGAAAGACGAGCCCGGCGTGGCGACGGACGGCGGCTCCGTGAGCCTTCAACTGTCACTTCAATTGGCGGCATTAACGTTTGCAACCACTGCTCGTTACGAACGATTGATCGAAAACTATCTCCTCCGGCAGGCGAAGCGCCTTGCCCCGCAGGAGGGGCGACTCGCTCGGCCCTCAGAGGCCGCAGTCGAACATTCTGAGCGCGTTGCCGCTCGCCCAGCAGATATGACGGGGACTTCGCCCTCCTTTCCCGAGGACATCTGTCTGAGGCTACGGAAAGTCCAGGAGCTCCGTTACGGAGAAAATCCTCACCAGGCGGCAGGTTTCTACGTGGGTTCAGGGGCCGGAGAGGAGACTCGCGCGGTCCTTGGGGCAGACGAGAACCTTTGGGGACGCCAGCTCCAGGGAAAGGAGCTTTCTTTCAACAATCTTCTCGACCTCGATGCGGCCACTTGCGCGGTGAGGGAGTTCGAAGCTCCAGCCTGCGTCATCGTTAAACACAGAAGCCCGTGCGGGGTTTCGCAGAGTCCGGATCTCCTGAACGCGTATAGGCGTGCGAGGGACTGCGATCCGCTCTCGGCGTTTGGCGGAGTCCTTGCCGTGAACCGGCCTCTCACAGACGCGCTTGCGATAGAGATGTCCAGGCTATTCCTGGAGCTCGTCGCGGCGCCGTCATTTGAACCGGGCGCAGTCGAAGCCTTCTCGAGAAAGAAGAATCTTCGGCTCCTGGAGTTTTCGTCAAGCACTCTGGCCGATGGCGGATCGTCCCGGGTGCTCATGCGCTCCGCCGCGGGCGGCGTGCTTCTTCAGAAAGAGGACTCCCAGGCAGAGAGTTCCGCAGATTGGAGGTTGGTGTCCAAGAGGGCACTGAATGACGCGGACCGTGAGGGGCTGCTCTTTCTGTGGAAAGTGGCGAGACACGTCGTGTCCAACGCAATAGTTATAGGGAACGGCGAGAGGACGCTCGGAATAGGGGCGGGTCAGACAAGCAGGGTGGATGCGGTGGAGGTCGCGTTGATGAAGGCCGCACGTGCAGGACACGACGTGAAGGGTGCCTGGCTTGCGTCAGACGGATTCTTTCCTTTCCGAGATTCAATCGATGTCGCCGCAAGGGCGGGCATTCGCGCGATAGTTGAACCCGGAGGCTCGATACGAGACGAGGAGTGCATCGCGGCCGCCGATGAACACGGCGTCGCCATGTACTTCACCGGCCGGCGTTGTTTCAAGCATTGAGGGGAGTCACTACCGGGGCCTACTCGGGCGAAGGTTCGGCGTTACGCGCGGCACTTCGAAGTGACAGTGAGAGAGACGTGGGAAAGAGAACAAGAGAAACCATACTGATCCTGGACTTCGGTTCTCAGTACACCCAGCTCATAGCGAGACGGGTCCGCGAAGGCAGGGTATTCTCTGAGATTGTGAGCTTCGACATAGCGCCGCCGGAAATCAGAAAGAGGGCTCCCGTGGGGCTCATCTTCTCCGGTGGTCCCGGGAGCGTCTACCGGCAAGGAGCGCCCTTGCCGGCGGCGGGAATCTTCAAACTCGGAATCCCAATTCTCGGCATCTGCTACGGTATGCAGGCGACAAGTCACGTTCTCGGAGGCGAGGTCGGGCTGGGGCGGCGGGGGGAGTACGGGAGGACGGCCTTTCGGAAGGTGGGGAGCGACCCCCTGTTGCGAGGAGTGCCTGACAGGTTCGCGGTATGGATGAGCCATCGAGATGAGGTCGTCTCGTTGCCCGCGGACTTCGTTCTGTCGGGCGGGTCTTCAAACGCAAAGCGTGGAGCCGCGTATGACCGGAAGAGGGGAATCCACCTGTTGCAATTTCATCCCGAGGTGGTTCACACTGAGTTCGGAAAGAGAATCTTCGACAATTTTCTGCGTGACATCTGCGGGTGCCGGGGGACGTGGTCGCTCGAGGAGTTCGTTTCGGAGGCGCGCCGGAAGATAAGAGGCAAGGTGGGGAACGGACGGGCGATCGCTGCCTTGAGTGGAGGAGTGGATTCCTCGGTGGCGTGCGTCCTTGCGGAACGCGCAATGGGCTCGAGGCTCACCTGTGTCTTTGTCGACCACGGATTGGGTAGGGCGGACGAAGCCGAAGAAGCGACAAGAATTCTGGAGAAAAAGTTCGGCTTGAGGGTAGCAAGGATTGACGCACGGGAGCGCTTCCTGAGAAGGCTCAAGGGAGTTCTTGATCCCGAAAAGAAGAGAAAGCTGATCGGCGAGGAATTCGTGAGAGTGTTCGAAGAGGAAAGCTTGAAGCTTGGTAACGCCAGGTTTCTTGTCCAGGGCACGCTCTACCCCGACGTGATAGAGAGCGTTTCCAGGAAGGGTCCTTCGTCATCCATCAAGACGCACCACAACGTGGGAGGGCTCCCGGCTTTCATGAAACTCGAGGTCGTCGAACCTCTGCGTGAGCTTTTCAAAGACGAAGTGAGGGAAGTGGGAAGGATACTCGGCGTACCGCGCAGTGTTCTCGGTCGCCACCCTTTTCCAGGACCCGGTCTCGCCGTAAGGATACTGGGGAGCGTCAGCTCTGAAAGACTCAAGAGGTTGCGAGAGGCCGACAGAATATTCGCGGAGGAGCTGAGGTCAGCCGGCCTTTACGACGAAATATGGCAGGCGTTTGCCGTGTTACTTACCGCGAAATCCGTCGGTGTCATGGGTGACAAACGAACGTATCACAACATTATTGCTCTGCGAGCGGTGACCAGCAGAGACGGAATGACCGCGGATTGGGCTCGCATTCCGCCTTCCGTGTTGAAGAAGGTCTCGAGTAGAATCGTCAACGAAGTGAAAGGTGTCAACAGAGTGGTGTACGACATTAGCTCGAAGCCACCCGCTACAATAGAATGGGAGTAGAGACAGGAATGGGAGCGAAGACAGCGAAGAACATTTTCATCTTGCTTCTCACGTCCGTCGTTCTCACGTGGCCGGCCTCGTCGCACGCGGTGCCGCTCAGGCCCGACGTTCTCGAGAAGTTGAAGCGAGACGGGGTCGCGTTTCCATCGGGAAAGCAACTGAAGACACTCGGAGTCGACGTTCCCTTCGAGAAAATCAGTCAAAATCTGTTGAGACCCCACGGCGCAGGGCGGGAGGGGCAAGTCCAGATCAAGGCCCTGGTAATTTTGGTCGAATTCTCCGACGCCCCCGCCGAGAAGGCTGCGCACGGCGTGTCACACTACGAGCACCTCTTGTTCGGTGAGGGACTGGGCGCAACGAGAAGTCAGCGCGCTTTCTTCCTGGAGAATTCGTACGGAAAACTGGACGTGGCGGGTGACGTCTACGGCTGGTACACGCTTCCCAACACACGGGCTTACTATGGGAACGCGAGCTACGGACTCTGCTCGTCCTGTTTTCCGAGGAACGCAAGGGGCCTCGTGGAGGACGCTCTCATATTGGCGAGCGCCGACGTGGATTTCTCCCTCTACGACAACGACGGACCCGACGGCATTCCATCTTCCGGTGACGACGACGGCTACATCGATGCCCTCTACGTCGTTCACTCGGGCCCGGGGTACGAAGACACGGGAAGTCCGGACGATATCGTCTCCCATCAGTGGATGCTGGCCGTGCCTTTCTCCGTAGGCGGCGTGAGCGCCTACGTGTATTCGATGGAGGCCGAGAGCTCACCGGTCGGCACCTTCTGCCACGAGCTCGGCCACGTCCTCGGTCTTCCCGATCTGTACGACAGGGACTACACCTCCTACGGGCTGGACCTGTGGTCGCTCATGGGTGCCGGAGCCTGGCTTGACGACGGGAACAGTCCCTCGCACCTCGACGCCTGGTCGAAAGTGAGACTGGGCTTTGTAGAACCGGTGGTGTTGGACCACAACGTGGAGGACGTGACGCTCCCACCGGTCGAAGCGTCTCCGGCCGTGTACAAGCTGTGGAAGAACGGAACCGAGGGCAAGGAATACTTCCTGCTGGAGAACAGAGAGAAGACGGGATTCGATTTTCCACTTCCGGGGAACGGACTCCTGATCTATCACGTGGATGAAACTGTCAAGGACAACGACAACGAGCTGAGATACATGGTGGCACTCGACCAGGCCGACGGCGACTTCGATCTGGAGAAGAGACTGGCCGGCAAGCAGTACGGCGCCGACGCAGGCGACCCGTTTCCCGGCTGGAGCAACAACAGGACTTTCGGAGCGCTTACCACTCCTAACAGCCTGAGTAACGACGGAGAAGATGTCGAGGTGCGCGTCACCAACATCTCTCTCAACGGACTGAACGTGAGCTTTGACGGAACGGTCGAGACCGGGCCGGAGCCCGTCATCACGCGAGTTTTGACGGACGACACCGGCACGGGAGACGGCGACGGTAATCCTGACGCGGGCGAGACTGCGACGCTTTATCTTGAAGTGACGAACATAGGCCTGGCTTCGGGCAAGCTCACGGCCGTGGCCTCGTGCGCGAACACCTACGTTCACCTCTTGTCTGACACGGTGAAGTACGATTTCCTGGCGGCGGACGAGACTCGCCTACCGGACGAGGGTTTTCTCTTCCGAGTGGACACGTCGCTGACCAAGGATCCGTTTCGTGTCTATTTTGTGATTGACATGAACGACGGCGCGTTCTTCGACCGGAGGAAGAGTGTGGTTGTGGGAGTGGGCGACAGCCTCGGTATCGCGGACGACTTCGAATCGGGCCAGGGGGATTGGACGCACGACGGCGTCCTGGACATTGATGAGTGGCATTTGTCGACGCGCCGCGCGTTCTCTGGAACGTCTAGTTGGCACTGCGGCGCCGAGGATAGTTTGACTTACGCGAACTATCAGGATTCTTTCCTCAGGACGCCCTTTCTCATATCGGGGACCGGCAGTCGTCTCACTTTCTATCAATGGTTGGACGTCGAGAATGAAAACTCTCGATTGGCCTGGGACGGGTGTGTGGTCGAGGTCTCAATTGACAACGTTACCTGGGAACCCGTAGAGCCGGTGGGGGGATACTCGCGTACGATCGACTGGATCGCGAACACGGAAGGGGCGGGGCGAGGGTGCTTCTCCGGCAGAAGTAAGCAGTGGGAGAACGTCGAGTTCGACCTCGGGCGGTACAGCGGCGCTCTGTGGGTGAGATTCAGGATCATAACCGACGGGGCAGTCTCGGGAGAGGGCTGGTACGTCGATGACGTCCGCGTCACCACGGGAGACGAACCATACACCATCTCCTTCGTGAACGTCACAACTTCGCCAGGGCGAGCCGAGATCAGTTGGCGGGTGGATCCCCGACTGAGCATCTACAACGGTCAGGGGATGTCGCTCTTCAGGGCGGGCGGGGAATCGGAGCTGGAGAGTCCGTCTAGTGAGGTCTCTTTTGGCGACCCACGTGGCGCTCGACGCCAAATGCGGGTCAACGGCAACCTTTACACTCTGGTTTATCAAGATCCTTCGAGGGCGATTGGTTTGCACTCTTTTGTCGACACGAGCGTCGTCTCGGGCGAATACTATTCCTACCTTATCGCCGATGTCACCGCTTCCGGGGCGGTCAACTGGATTTCAGGACCTCGCGTCTACGTACCCTACGCCACCCACTCTGTGGCCCTCGCCCCTTGCTCGCCCAACCCGTACGTACCAAACCAGGGAACGCTGGACGTCGCTTTTGACATTCCTGGAGGCACAGAGGCGCCGGTCGCCAAGAAGGTGAGAGTCGCCGTATTTGACGTCGCGGGAAGGATGATTGCCGTGCTTTTTGATGGTCGCGCGCTGTCGGGCAATCACTCCGCTTCCTGGGACGGCAAAGATTCCAACGGAATCGCTGTGGCAGGCGGAATCTACGTAATCTCTCTCGAGGCCGGGGACACGCGTCTCTCAAGGAAGATAGTGTTGCTTCGGTAGTATGGATCTGGCTGGAGTCAAGTATGTTTTTTGTGTGAGAGGAGAGCGATTTACCGACGATCATCAGGCTAGTATTCGTGTGTTGGTTACCACATCTTCTTCAGTTCGTCCGGAGCTGCCTCTGTCTGAGCACGC
>JAPLKG010000012.1 GCA_026388185.1 Candidatus Eisenbacteria bacterium
CTCGAAGTCCTCACTGTCAAGCGTGCTGTTGATGGTAAGCACGTAGTTGTCGAACTCAACACCACCGCACGCGGTCGGGTTGTAACCGTCCTCGTCGGAGTACCCACCGTCAGAATCGAAGTTGAACGCGATGCGGAAATCGACCGGAGGAGTCAACGACGCCAGGTATGAATCAACGTCTATGCTCTCGCTACCCGTCGCCACATCGTACGTAGCCATCGTGTCGTAGTTCACCCACTCACTGGCGCCAGTGTCATATATCTGCAATATGACATAGCTGTAGTCAAACCCGGGCTCACTCTCGTTACTATAGTCATACGCGAGCGTAATCTGATCGCCAGGACCCCACCCGTACGTCTCCGTGACTACCGTCTGATACATGTTGTTGCCGTAACCAGTGCCAGTATTGTCATTGTAGCAGAGATCGATACCCTGCTGGTTCGTCATACCACAGAAGAGAGACTTGTTACCGGCGATGACGCACGACCCGATGTTTAGATACGGGTCAGCGCTCGTGCTGCTCGCCACGTGCATGTAGTCCGCTGCCTGCACGGTGTTGTCATTGCCCTTCCAGCCGTCCATGAAGAGACCGCTGTGAGGAGTGCCGGCAAAACCGGCGGAGCTAAAACTCCACATCTTCCGGTTCGCCCAACCAGCAGACGCAGGCTCGGCAGCCTCCCAGCGGTTGTCCCCTGCATCCCAAACCGTTCCACCATAGTAGAACGTGTCCGTGCCCTGCATGGCGGCGTTCACGCCGTACACCTGACCCATCGGGACTACGCCGACTGCGTCGTCAATGATGGGAACTCGTCTCTCGATCTCCCTGGCGCCGGCGATGCTACACACTGCCAAGACGCCAAACGCTATGAGGACAAGAATCGTGATACCCTTCCGCATTTGAATCACTCCTTCCGAAATGGGTGTGGTACACCCCTCAGGTTTGCGAGCGGTGGCGCGGCTCAATACAATCAGTCCCGTGAACCACCTCCCCGGGTCTGCCGAGGAAAGCAGCGCGGCCGACAGATCCGCGTGGCGCCCAGACCGCCTGCGCCGGGGGATCCAATGTCTTCAGCCCGTGTTTTGAAAGATGTGAAAAGCGACCCGCTGAGTTGTTTTAGCCTGTTGCGAGAAGCATGATATCACAATGGTGGGCTGAGGTCAACACAAAAGTCGCGTGAGCGAGTAGAATTGTTTGGAATGGACATCACACGATGAGACCGACGCCCCTGGTGGAGGGGCATCACACGACGCTGGCAGAAGCGCAAGCGCACAATGACGGCGAGCCCGCGAGCAGTCTTCAACACGCCGTGGCACGAGCAGCATATCGTGACGCGGCAGGTCGGTCTATATCTCCTTGCCTATCGAGAATGCGTTCCCGAGGCACTTTCCGATTCCATAGTATTTCTGTTCTCCGGGTGCGTAGAGGAACGGCTTCAGCTTCTCGATGTCGGGAAGGCCGTTTCCTCCGAGCACGCCCTCTTCCGCCTTGACGTCGATTATCTGGCCGATGAATTCCGTGTGCAGGCCGATTTCGATGGTGTGAAGAAGCTTGCACTCCAGGACGAGGGGGAATTCCTTGCCGTATGGTGCGTCGACAAGTCGGCTCTTGACCGGCGTGATCTTCGTCGCAGAAAATTTGTCTTCTTTCTTCCCCGTCACCATTCCGTAGTAGTCGGCCTCCTTCACCTGTGTCTCGGCGAGTATGTTTATCGTGAACGCCTTTCTTGCAACGATGTTCCCGTGCGTATGCGTGGCCTTTCTCATGGAGACGGCGACGCACGGTGGGTCAGAACAGCAGATTCCTCCCCAGGCCGCGGTCATCAGGTTGGGCTTCCCTGCCTTGTCGTACGTGCCGACGACGAGAACCGGGGTCGGGTACAGAATTGTCTTTGCTCCGATTGACTTTTTCACTGGGCGCCTCCTCGGTACAGATAGGTTCTTAGTACGGATACAGCCTCGGTACGGCTACAACTTTAGTACAGATACAACTTCCTATAGACCTGCAAGTCTGCAAGAACGAGTCGAATGTACTCCCTCGTCTCTCTGAATGCGACACTTTCCATGTAGACAAACCCATCGTTGGAGCTTGCACCGCGTGCAGCACGCGTCCAGCGTTCGGCGTTCTCTTCCCCGGCATTGTAGGCGGCGAGGGCGGTCACGACGGAATCGGAATATCTCCCGATGAGCCGGCCCAGATGCCAGATGCCGTAGCGAAGGTTGGTCCCGGGGTCTCTCAAATCCAACTTCCGCGTGTCTTCCCCCAGGTAGGCTGCGATGGCGCCGGCCGTCTCGGGCATCAATTGCATGAGGCCCGTGGCACTCGCAGAAGACTGCGCTCCCGGGTCGAATGTGCTTTCTCTCTTCATGACGGCGAGTGCAAGAAAGGGATCAACCGCCTGCGCTCGACTCTCGGGCAAGAGCACGTCGGCGTAGCAGATTGGGTAGAGCATCCGTTCGAGGAATCTCTTCTCTCCCTCATCCATTCCCTGCCCCCCGTTGGCTAGTCTCTCAGCAACCAACATTGCCTGCTTGTATAGTCCGTGCCGCCAGTAAAGCTGGGCGAGCAGAAAGAGAACGTCGGTCCTTCCCGAGAATTCCCTCTCGCACCCTCGAAGCTCCTCGATTGCGAGGTCTCTGAGACCGAACTCCAGTAGGAGCGCTCCTCCTTGGGCTCGCGGAGGAAGCCCTTCGGAGAGTTCGGTGCCTCCAGGGCCGGATGGAGACAGGAGCAAGACGTCAGTCGCTGGCGGGCTCGGGGCTGTGAGTTTTGCGGCCGGCACTCGGCCAAGCCCGTCCCCCTGCCCGAGTCGCCAGTCCTTCCACGGGCTCTTCAAGATCTCGCTTCTCACGCGGTCACCGATCCGGGCGCTCCCAGTCCGGAGACTGTCCAGCGCGACCACGTTCGAAAGACTCTCGAGCAAGAGCCCGTAAAGCGACTCGCTTCGCCGCTTCTCCTTTTCCAGTTCGGCGGACGAGACCGGAGATCCTCTCTCTGCCGAGCATTTGAGCAACCAGAAAAGGGCTGCGTCGTGAAGCCAATCCGTTGGCTCGCCCTTGAGTAACGAAGTAAATGCGACCTCGGCCTCTCCAATGGCGCCGAGTTTGTATTCGCAGAGTCCCTTGCGCCACAGTGATTCCTGGCCCAATCGAGTCTCGGGGAGCTGCGCGCCGAGAAGTTGATAGACCTCCGCGGCTTCCCTGAGCCTGCGCAGACTCTCCAGCTCCAGTCCCAGCTCCCATGCGGCCTCCGAGTACTTGACGCGTTTTCCGTCGAATGCGACACGACGGAACAGCTCAATCGCGACTTCTGTGTTTGTGAGTTGCCTCTCGCATCTGGCAACCCAAAGCTTGATCTGAAGAGAACCGCCGGCGTCTTTCTCCAACCTCCCCAGCGCAAGAAAAACGTCTTTGGCCTCCGCATACTTCTTCATTCGGTAATGGAGCCTCGCGAGTTCCCACCCGGCCTCGAGTCGCGGTTTCTTTGCGTGGAAGAGTTTCCCAAACAGGGACGCCGCCTCCGATCTCAGCCCCGCGCGCATGAGACACCTGGCGGCAGAGAGTGTCCTAGAGGCGTCCTCCCCGGTCCTCCCCTCTTTCACGAGCCGTAGATAGGCTCTGGCGGCCTCGACCGCTTCCCCGTTAGAGCTACCGGTCTCGAATGCCTGCGCGTTGCTTGTGGCGGCCATCTCGTAGTCTCCGCGACGCTCGTAGAGTCGTGCAAGCGCGGCCGCCACCCTTGTGCGATCCCCGGCATTCAAGTCCGCTTTAAGGAGGCTCTCCAGAAGCCCCAGCGCGTCACTGTCCCGACCGGCGTCACACAACGCGAGAGCTACCACCAGCCTCCCTCTCCTCCGTAGATAGTCCGGCGCCGCAGTTTCGTCCAAGGCCTTTAGAAGTTTGAGCATTCTGTCCGGTTCGTGCGACCTTGCTCCGGATTCGACGGCAAGATACAACGCGTGCGTGGCGAGCGGAGACAGGGTGCCCGACGCCTTCTCGAAATAGCGACCCGCCAGGGCGTACTCTCCGTCCTGGCGCAGCATGAGTCCTGCGGAGAGGCAGAAGGCTCCAAACGCCGCCAGGCTCTCCGGGATCGTCTGGATAAAAGGCAGGAGCACCTGCAGAGTCTGCTTCAGGTTCGTGGGTTTGAGGAGATTCGGAGGCTCCACAAGAAAGGCCGCGAGGTCACCGCCACGCCTTGCGAGCTGAGGATCCATCCTGTCCATCAGGGCAAGCATGTCGTCCTGAATCGTGCGCGACTCACGCTCCTTCTCGCTCAAGCCCTTTAGCAGAGAAGGGAAATCCCCCTCGCGCTGCGCGACCAGGAGGAGCGCACTCAAAACGGCGATCGAGTCCGCCCTCGCTTCTACGTTGGAGAAGCTGACGGACTGGCCGAGTGGTTGACTCGTGGCGGCTAGAGTAGCTCCCGGCCAGATGTTCGCCGTGAGGATCACGCAAATCCAAATTGATATCCTTCGCCTAACGTGGATCGCTCCCACCCCCAGACCGACTGCTCTCAGCCGGCTAGATTGGCGCGCCCTTTGCCGGGCACTCAGACTTTATGGATCTGGCTGGACTCCTCAACTAATCGTGGGTTAGTGTGGAACTGTCATCGTTAACCGTTCCTACTAGAGCCACATGAGTGCCGCAAGCACTCAAAGAGGAAAGGAGCCCAGCCATGTCTCAGTATAT
>JAPLKG010000013.1 GCA_026388185.1 Candidatus Eisenbacteria bacterium
GAGTGTATCTCCGAGCATATGGGATTATCGGCTTCCGTACACGGGCAGGTACGTGTTGTATGTGAGTGATAATGGGGGAGACCATACTGGTAGTTATTGGTTGAGTTTGCAGTGTCGGCAGGACGTGAAGGCTAAGGCTGAAAGGATAGTCGCGGCCGAGGGAACAATGTCTGGCTCTCTAGAGAAGTACGGCGCCATGAAGGCATACGTGTTTCTTGTAGACGCAGAAGACACCACGACCGTAACGGTCGTAAGAAGTTCAGGTTTTGTGGAACCGTTGATGGAGCTATACGGACCCTCGGACAGCCTGATCGTAAGCGTTGGTGGCTCATCGAGCTCACAAATTTCAGATTCGTATTTCAAACGATCCGGCATGTACACGTTGTACATCAGTGACTACGGAAGTGACGAGATCGGCTCATACGAGCTTAGGTGGAGCGGAGTTCTGGCTGGTGGGCTGATCAGAGTGGCCTCCATTATTGAACCCTCAGGAGTCGTTTCCTTTAGCCCAAGCATAGTCCCGAAGGCACTACTAACGAACATCGGTTGGGAGGAGCAGACCTTCGCTGCCAAATTCACCATTTACAATGTCTATTCAGATAGCTTAGTCGATTTGAGCCTGTCACCGGGTGAGAGTGACACACTGAGCTTCACTCCGTGGACGCCGACCGAACCCGCCGCGTATTTTGCCACTTGTTCAACCCAGGCCGAGGGCGGTCTCGTACGCAGCGAGAACAGACAAGCTTTTTCTTTGACGAGCGGGGTAGGGCCAGAGATTTATAGTAGGACGCCTGGTGAGGCTGCAAATCGTGGAATGGCCACTGTGACTATAACAGGCCGCGGCTTCGAACCGGGGACAACCGCGAGTCTCGAGAACACGGTGGGCGGGACAGTCTTTGCTGATACGGCAGCCGTACAGTTTGTGAGCCCTCAGGAGATAAGAGCTACGTTTGATCTGACCGGTGCGGTTCCAGGTACCTGGAACCTTAGAGTCACAAATCCCGATAATGACTCTTACATCTTCTACGAAGGTTTCACGATTTCGGGATTCCCGGGCCAGGAGATCGCATTCGGGAGCTGGGAAGAGTTTAGCGTGGGGCAGGCCAGACCAACCCAAATAGGTGTGAACGTTCCTGATGGCGTCGACAATCTCTATGTTCTCATGAAAAAGACCACCCACATCGGATATTCAGACACTTGGACAGGAAGCATGAAACTCTTCAAAGACGGAGTGCAGGTCGCACTTGCAAGTGGTAGTGGCGATTTTGATGTTCATTTGCAAACCCCGCAGTACGGCTGGTACACCCTCGAAGTATCCGCCACAGGTTCCGGTGAAGGACTGGTCAAGGTCTGCGCCGCCTTGGATAGCTTGCAACTGGGGCAATGGAAAATAGGCCAAGTCCTGAGACCCTATGGCTGTGACTGGGGGCAGGTGGATGTTCCTCCGAGTCAGGCATCCTTGTTCTTCGAGACAGAGGGTTTTGGGCTGTGGAGTACACTTGATGTTTATCAGGGGTATCTGGGCAACCGAAGCCAGCACTGGCAATTCTCCAACATGGGTGCAGGGTATCACATAGAGGGCGTGATACAGAACCCAGCGGCGGGTCGATATTACTTGAGGTACATGGATTCGGCGGTCATGGAGGGTGTTGGTGGCCAGGCGCGCGAATACATGATTATTGCTGACACAGTCTCGGTTCAGCCACCGCCAGCTTCTGCGCCCACAATCACGGACGTTTCCTCATACAAGGGCGGTACTTTCGGATTCGTGACATTGATTATTTCTGGAGCATCTCTCGCGCCTCGAGCAATAGTATCGCTTGTGCGGGACGGCTACAGCAGTGTGGCCGCGACTTACGTAAGCGGCGACTCAACTATGAGAGGTCTCACAGTGACATTCGACTTGTCCGCCACTCCGGCGGGAGAGTGGAGGCTTGAGGTTGCAAACCCTGATGGTGAAATGGTGGCAGCTCCTCAGCCTTTTGTTGTAGAAGCTGGCGGACAGCCGGACATGTGGGTAAAGATTGTGGGAAGGGAACAGTTGCGGGTCGGCAGATACCAGAGGTATGTCATAAAATATGGCAACACGGGCAACGTTGACGCAATTGGGGTTCCACTCTGGATAGCGTTTCCCGCCAGTTTGATTTGGAAGTTTGATACTCCGATTGCACCGCCGACGCCGAGAGAGGGCGAAGAGCCCTTTGACTGGAGTCGAATACCGATTAGTATCGAGTATGATTCTGAAACTCGCATACCGCTTCTGCTTCCGTTGGTTCCACCCGGCTGCGACGGAACAATCGAGATTGAACTGATGGTACCCGGGGCCACTCTCGCTCAGGGTTTCGATCTTTCCGTTTGGTTAAATCGTCCTCTCTTCAATCCCTTGCCAATTATACTACTAGATCCCCGCCAAGCTGAGGGTTCTTCTCGGATTCCGCACGTCCCTGTACTCGGCGGCCCCTGGTGGTCGAGCGATTGGTATCAATGCATAGTTGACTTAGGCACCGCTCTCATAAAGTTTCCGCCTGGCTGGGATTGCCTTTATTCCTGGGGGAATATGTTCGTAATGTACGAGCTAGAGAGATATCGAGCCCGGATAGGTGCGCCGCAGGAGCCGCAGAGCCTGATACAGGCTTTCACTGACATGCTTGCCGAGTGCTGTGATGAGTTCTCGCCTGGAAACCCACGTTGCGCAAAGCTGGAACTCTACAATGACTTGAAAAATCTCGTGCTTGCCGTGAAACCAGGATCACCATGTGAAAAGACTTTCAGCAAGTGGTACAAAGCCCTTCTACATATCCTTTTTGCCAGTTCGGTGACCCCCGAGGACAAGTGTGGCCTTGCGGGTTACGATCCAGACGACACGCCCCCGGGACAGCTACGGCGGTTCGTCCCTACTACCGACGCACTTACCTACCGCATTGACTTCTGGAACAAGGAAGACGCGACTGCCCCCGCGCAGGAAGTGTTCGTGCTCGACACACTGTCCACCGGTTTCGTCGATTCCACTTTTGCCTTCAACGAATTCGGCTTTCTGCGTTGGACTATCCCCTTGGAGGGCGGTCAGTACTTCAATATCAACGTTGACATGCGTCCGGACAAGAATTCAATCGTAAGTGTGGAGGGCAGGTATAACCAAAGTGCAAGGGAAGTGAGTTGGACCTTCCGGTCTCTTGATCCAGCAACTGGCGAACCTCCCGAAGATCCAATGGAGGGATTCATGCCGCCCATGACAGACAGCGGTTATGAGATTGGTTGGGTCGATTTCACCGTAAAACCGCGGACAGATTTGCCCAGCGGAACGAGAATTGCAAATCAGGCCTTTGTGAATTTCGATGGTGTGGGTCCGTGGAATCCTGCACCGAAGGACGGCCCTTATATCAACACCGTGGACGTGCTCGCACCTACAAGCCACGCAAAAGCACTAGGCGCTACGCAGCCTCAGACTTCCTTCAATGTTTGCATCTCAGGCCAGGACGAGGAACACGGTTCTGGAATTGCCCGGTATTTGATATACGTCTCTGACAACGGAGCAGAGCCTGAGTTGTGGCTTGCTACACAGGATAGTACTGTTACTTACAGGGGTGAGAGCGGACACACCTACAGATTTAAGAGCGTCGCCGAAGACAATGTCGGAAATAGAGAATTGCCCCATCTGGATTACGACGCCGTCACCACAGTCAATATAGTTCCCGTGATGGCAGTCTCGCCTAGCCCCTTTGTCCCGGCTCGTGGGCATACAAATATGACCTTCTTTGGAGAAAAAGTGCGTGGCTCGGAGATCAAGATATTCAACAAGGCCGGAGAACACATTAAGACACTTGAGGTGTCTGCAGGACAAGAAACGATAATCTGGGACGGTAAGAGTGAGGATGGAAAAGACGTTGCCAGCGGTGTCTATGTGTGGGTGCTCCGGACTCCCTCGGGGGAGGAGCACAGAGGCAAGTTTGCAATTATCAGATAATCTAGTATGTGACATGGAGGCTGTATGAGCAAGGCGAGCGGAGCATGTTTGGTCTTGGCGTTCGTCCTAGGGGTCTCATTGTGGGGAAATGCCTATGCTATTGGTGAGGCGGGTGCGCAGTTTCTTAAGATGGGTGTGGGTGCAAGGGCATGCGCAATGGGGGAGGCATACGTCGCGATAGCAGATGATGCAACTGCCATTTACTGGAATACCGCTGGACTTGCAGAGATCCAGTCTCCGCAGATAACGGCTATGCAGAACTTCTGGCTAGCTGACATGAGCTATCAGTACCTTGGTTTGGTGTGTCCCTCACGTCTCGGCAGTCTCGGAATCTCTGCGGCCTACTCTTCCTCCGGCGAGATTCCCAAGTACGAGAACTTTCAACGTGAGGGAGAATATTCTGCGTATGATGCCGCTGGAACTATCGCATATGCCAGAAGACTAATGGGATCCGCTTCGTATGGAGTGAGTGTCAAATTCATCCAGGAGAAGATTGAAGAGGAAAGCGCCAGGGGCTTTGGGGTCGACGTCGGCCTTCTTTGCGCACCTGGTATCCTTCATGGCCTTAAGCTTGGGGTTGCTGTCAACAATATGGGACCTGGCATAAAGTTCATAGAGAAGGCAGACCCCTTGCCCTTGAGCGTAAGGGTTGGCGCAGCATACAAAACGGGGCCCTTGCTGCTGGCGGGCGATTTAGGCAAGCCAAGGGACAACGATGCTTACTTATGCGTGGGAGGGGAACTTGGAATTCGAGACATCCTGGCGTTAAGAGCGGGATATAATTCAGCTAATTCCTATTCAGCCGGCATCGGTTTGAAGTGGCGGAGAGTGTCAGTTGATTACGCCTACGTTCCGTACGAGTACCTCGGCGATACTCACCGATTCTCCGCCGGCGTGAGGTTCTAGGGGTTCCGTGGCAGTTGTCCGAATGCTATCTACGCGTATTCGTGCTGCACGCTACCCTTCCCATCGCCTCTTCACCACTTTCTGCCCTGCTTTCCCGCTGAAAGAATCTTCGGCTGACCTCACTAATTTACTTGCCATCTCTTGCCTCAAGAGCGTTCATGGAGCTAGGCAGTCATTGTAACTGCTTGTTTGAAAAGCTATTAGAGAGGGGGTGAGAGACATGGCAAAGAAGGCGAAGAAAGGCAACGGCAAGGCCAAGGCGGCGGTGAAGCCTGAGCAGACTAAGCAGAACGCAGCGAAGGCTAAGGAGGCCCACAAGCCTCAAGCTCCCGACCTCGGCGCCCTGCGCAAGCCGGTGCTCGATGCCAACGCTGGCCTGACGAAGGCCGAAAGCGAGGCGAAGGTGCTTCTGGACAAGGCCGAAGCCCTCGTTGCGGCGGCTAGAGGCCAGTACCGCGAGGCGTTGGGGCTCTACCGCGAAGCCTGCCGGAAGGCAGGAGTGGACTGCGAGTTTGAAGGCGGGCGCTCTGAGAACGTGAGTCCGAAGGTAAGCTTCATCGTTGAGAAAGCTGACAAGGGCATCCGCGTGATGGTGAAGGGCAAGCCGGAGAGCGAGGAGATCATTCCGCTGGCAGCGCTCAAGGCATCGATTGGGAAGGCAGCCTATGCCTACACCGAGAAGCACGTGGGTCCGCGAGAGCGCGTTGGCAATAAGGGCGGAACGCTTGGGAATAAGCTGAGAGCTGTGATGGTGGGGAAGAAGTAGTGCGCTGAGTGAGGACCGTCTGTGATAGACGGCCTTGCTCTTCTCATTTTGTGCGCATTGAGGCATTGACAGGCAGGCACCTCACAGGTAAGCTAGCGGTGGCTGATTAAGCAGAGCATGTTGGGCGGAAACGGCGTAAGACGTAGTTAAGCAACCGGAGAGCCGATGATTCAACTCGTTCTATTAGTAGTGATCGTAGTTTTCCCCATCTCGGAGGTTGCGCTTGCTTTCGTGAAGCGCTCAAGCAGTCGTGCTGCGCAAAGCGAAGATCGTGGCTCAATGCGCCTGCTCTGGCTCAGTGTTGCTCTCGGCATCGCGTTGGCCAACGCCGCTCAGTGGATTCCCTCGGCTCGTTTCCAAGGACCTAGGTATACGATCCATCTCATCGCGCTTGGTCTACTGGTGAGCGGCCTCGCCATACGCTGGGCGGCCATCCTCACGCTCGGCCGATTCTTCACGGTCGACGTGGCCATCCATTCCAACCACGCGGTTGTTCAGACGGGACTTTACCGCTTCATCCGTCACCCGTCCTACACCGGCCTTCTCCTCGCCTTCATGGGTCTGGGTGTGTCCTCCGCCAACTTGCTGAGTATCCTGGGGCTTCTTATTCCCATCGCCCTCGCAGTGCTCAACCGCGTGGCGAAGGAAGAAAAGGCCTTGCTCTCTTCCCTGGGTTCTGAGTACGCAGCCTACTGTGCTCGTACCAAGCGGTTCATCCCTGGCCTGCTCTAACGCCGTGTCTTCCCAGGTACCTAAGGCGGATGAGGCCACCCGCTTGCAGCGCTCAAGGCGTCGATTGGCAAAGCGGCCTATGCTTACACCGACAAGCACGTCGGGCCGCGAGAGCGCGTCGGCAACAAGGGTGGGACGTTGGGCAACAGGTTGAGAGCTGTGATGGCAGGGAAGAAGTAGCGATCTGAGTGAGGACCGTCTGTGATAGACGGCCTTGCTCTTGTACGCCCAGCATGATGTTCACCTTGGAGGTGGAAGTCCTCCCGAAAGCTGGCCATAGCGATCGAAGCGAAGCGCAACTGCGGAAGGGTGACTGACCGTGGGAAGGAAGCGTGGAGCGAAGCCGCGGGCCGACGTACAGAAACCGGATTGGAGGCGACGCCGATCAGGGCGAGCGGGCAAGTGACCGCGAAGCTCTTATGGTCAAAGATCAGGCGGCGTAAATCCGGCGGTCGTGCGGTGAAGGGTGCATGTCTTATCTGGGGAGATCTTGCCTTACGTCTGAAAGGGCGACCCCGCTGAAAAGTGGGGGAGCAAGAAGTCAGCATAGGCCATAATATCTGCCTCAGGCAGAGAAGGGCCGAACAGAAAGGAGAGCAGAGGGAACGATGGGTCTCAAAGGTACAGGGCCTCAGATGTCCGGGCAACTGGAGCTCCCGTTGGAGGGAGGGGTGAAGCCCCGAGCTACCGGCGGAGCGAGGAAGTACCGATGGCGGCACACGAGACCGGAAGCTCAAGATTCACTTCCTGAACCGCCCGGTGCGGACCCGCATGCCGGGTGGTGTGGCAGGGGATGTCGGGGCCTACCCGACACCCCTATGCCGATTGCTGTACGCATTTGTGAGCGCTCGCGGACCACCAGACGGTGAGAGCCCAGCTGTGTCTCGCGGTGGGATGTGGTCACAGAATCTCAAGATTTGCCGGAGGGCGGAGTCGAACTTGGGGCAAACGACTGGGG
>JAPLKG010000015.1 GCA_026388185.1 Candidatus Eisenbacteria bacterium
GAGAGCCTGCGCCGAATTCGGGACGCAATGGCTCAATACCCGGAAATGGTGGCTGGTGAAGGTAGGGTCTGTACTGCTATCATTAGGAGCACCGGGGGTCGGGTCATCGCCAAGGGCGGTGGTGAGGGAATATATTGCGTCGGCGACGGAGACAAGGGAATCGGCATCTGCCTCAAGGTCGAGGACGGGTCGGCGAGAGCCGTCGCTCCCGCTGCAATGGAAGCCATGAGACAGATGGGGCTTCTTACCGAGAGCGAGCTTGAGGAGCTGAGAGAATTTCGGACGACCCCCGTCACGAACCATCGCGGAAAGATTGTGGGTGAAGTCAGACCGTGCTTCGAATTGGAGAAATGTGTCTGAGCGACCGAGATATCTTTTCGGATCGGATAAATGTGACAAGAGAATCGCGATCGTGTGGCAGGCTCGGAGCGCGTTTTAGACTCTGTAGCCCGTAGACTTTGGAGGCGTCAACCGCCGGAGGCCAGATGAGCTGGGTCACAAGAATCACCAAGATCGAGCCTAACAGAATCACGGTACGAGGGCAGAGACTCGACGAGCTCATGGGCAAGTTGAGCTTTGCGCAGGTGGTCTACCTCATTCTGAAGGGTGAGCTGCCGAGCGAGTCTCACCGGAGAGTGCTCGATGCGATACTTGTTGCATCGATAGACCACGGCGTCACACCGCCGTCCACGGTCGCAGCGAGGACCGTGGCTTCGTGCGGGGTGCCGCTCACGGCGGCGCTGGCCGCGGGAGTGATTTCGATCGGAAAGCATCACGGCGGCGCCGTGGAAGACTGCATGAAGGCTCTCAAGAGCGCCGTCGACGAGGCGAAGAAGAAGGGGATTTCGTTTGACGAAGAGGCCCGAGACGTTGCCCGCAGACTGAAGGACGAGGGAAAGAGACTGCCTGGCTTTGGACATCGCGTCCACACCCAGGACCCCAGGACAAAAAAGCTCCGTGAACTTGCGGCAGAATCCGATCTCAAGGGCCCTCACGTCGAGATGACCGAGTGCCTGGAAAGAGCCCTCAAGGAATCCTCGGGCAAAGAGCTTCCACTCAACGTTGACGGTGCAATCGCTGCCCTACTTTGTGAGATGGATTTTCCGCCTTCACTGGGGAACGCATTCTTTGTGATTGGCAGAGTGCCCGGTCTCGTCGCTCACATCCACGAAGAAACGAGTACCATGAGACCCATGAGAACCGTCGTTCCCTCTGAGGCAGAATACCAGGAGAAATAGCGTTCGGTCTTGATTTGTCCGCCGTTGAAGGGGGTTAACATGAAAGGTAACGAGCGTCTCAGAGGACACAAGATCATCCAAGGACGGAAGAGCGTCCGAAGAACGGCGAGCGTCGGAGGGCAGGCCAGCGTCAAGGAAGAGATGAGGAGACTCCTCCCGGAATGTGAAGAGATCTCCGACGTCAAACTTCGCGCGGCGACTCTGAAGGCGTGGGTTCTCGGCCTCGAGAGGGGAGGCTGGAAGCCTTCCGACATTGACTTTCTCCCCTTTACGCTGCTCATACCTGAGTGTGACGTGAGCCTGCTTGCCCACACACGCGCCGTGACGAAAGCGGCGATCAAACTCGGAGACGTTGTTGCGGAGTTCTTCTCCGAGTCTCTTTCGATAAACAAGGACGTGCTCATTTCCGGCGCCCTGGTACACGACGTCGGGAAGCTCCTCGAATTTCAGAAGAAGCAGGGTTTCTTTGTGAAAAGCCCGACCGGGGCTCTGTTGAGGCATCCTTTCTCGGGTGTCTTCCTCGCGGAGAGAGCGGGGCTTCCCCCCGAAGTCATCCACATCGTGGCCGTCCATGCTCACGAAGGAGACGGCGGATATAGAAGCGCTGAGGCGATAATCGTGAATCACTGTGACTTTGCCCTGTTCGAGTCCCTCAAGGCAAAGGGCAGGTGAAGCCATGACAATAATCGAGAAGATCCTTTCAACAGGCTCCGGCAAGGCAGTGAAGCCGAACGACAGGGTTTGGGCGGGGATAGATCTGGCCGTCATCAGAGACTTCGGAGGCCCGAACGTGGTCATTGAATACGAAAAGACCTTCGGCGAGAGACCGGTGTGGGACCCTTCACGGGTGGCTCTCACGTTTGATTACCAGGCTCCCGCCAAGGTTTCGGACGTTGCAAACAACCAGAGAATCTGCAGAGAATTCGCCAAGAAACAAGGCATACAGAAATTGTTCGACGTCAACGCCGGCATCGGTCAGCACGTTCTTCTGGAGCACGGTCTTATACGTCCCGGTTCCATTGTCGTCGGAACCGACAGTCACATGAACCTGCTCGGCGCTGCGGGATGTTTCGCAACCGGAGTCGGGACCACGGACATGGTGGCCACATGGTACGCGGGCAGGCTGTGGTTCAAAGTACCGGAGACAATCAAAGTCAATTTCAAGGGCAAGTATTCGTTTCCCACGACCGCGAAGGACCTCACTCTGTACTTCATTTCTCGCATCGGTCCGGACAAGCCGAACTACAAGTCGCTCGAGTTCTACGGGGACGTAATCAACGGTTTCCAACTGCATGACGCGATCACGCTCGCCAGCATGATCACGGAAATAAATGGAAAGATAGGCTTCGTGCCCACCAATCACCAGATCTCTGAATTTCTCAAGAGCCGCATGGGAGAGGCTTCGGAGCCCGTCTTGGCAGACGCCGACGCGACCTACTCCGAGAGCATCGAGATTGACATACATGACCTGCCCCCTCAGGTCGCCTGCCCGCACGCACCTGGAAATGTGAGGCCGGTCTCCCAGGTGAAGGGGACTCACATAGATTTTGCGTTCGTGGGTTCGTGTACGAACGGGAGATACGAGGACCTTTCCGAGGCCGCAGCGGTGCTCAAGGCCGGAGGACGGGTTCATCCTTCCGTTCAGCTCACGATAGTGCCGGCCACGATTGAGGTGGCAAGAAAATGCCTCAAGGCGGGTCATTACGAAACGTTCCTGGAGGCGGGTGCGATAGTGACTAATCCGGGCTGCAGTTTGTGTACGACGGGGCATCACGGCGTCCTCGGCAAGGGCGACGTGCTCATAAGCACGTCGAACAGGAATTTTCTCGGAAAACTGGGTAAGGGGTCTCAGGTTTACCTGGCGAGTCCGGCAACGGTGGCCGCGTCTGCGGTGAAGGGCGAAATCGCCGATCCGGGCGAATTCCTGAGGTAGTACCGAACGATAAACCACGGAGCGATTGCCATGAAACTGAAAGGTAGAGCGTGGGTGACGGGGGACGACATCGACACGGATCAAATCTATCACGGCCAATACTTGCCGGTAACCGACCCGCACGAGATGGCCAAACATGCCATGGAGTACGTTCCCGGCATGGAGAATTTTCCGCGCGAAGCACGAAGCGGAGACGTGGTCGTGGCCGGGAAAAACTTCGGGACCGGAAGCTCGAGAGAGCACGCGGTGTTGTGTCTTCAGTACCTCGGGATTTCGTGCGTGGTTGCCAAGTCCTTCAGCAGAATTTTCTTCAGGAACGCGGTCAACCTGGGCTTTCCCGTCATCGAATGTCCCGAGATCTCTGACACCATGAAGACCGGCGATATCGTCGAGGTGCACGTTGACAGCGGTAAGATAATCGATCTCACGACGGGTGAGTCATTTCAAGGAATCCCGGCGTCCGGTCTGGAAAAGGAAATCGCGGGGTCCGGAGGACTGATCGAGTATCTGAAGAAGAACGCTTAGGTGGAAGGGGAAGCATGGGACTCACGTTCGCGGAAAAGCTCCTCGCCTTTAAGGCCGGGACTGACTTTGTGCAACCGGGGCAGATAGTGGAAGTGTCGCCCGACGTTGCGATGAGCCACGACAATGCCGGTCTTGTGATAAGACAGTTCAGACAGATCGGCGTCGACAGAGTGTGGGATCCGTCAAAGATAGTGATTCCACTCGATCATCGCGTGCCCGCAGAATCCACCAAGACCGCAAATGCTCACAAATCAATAAGAGAGTTCGTCAAGGAACAAGGAATAGCCTCGTTCTACGACGTGGGAGAGGGGGTCTGCCACCAGGTCCTGGTGGAAAAGGGACACGTGCTTCCCGGAATGCTCGCGCTCGGCACCGACTCGCACACCACGTCGTACGGTTGCGTTGGGGCCTTCGGTACCGGAATAGGCGCGACCGAGATGGCGGCCGTGTGGGCGACCGGGAAGATATGGCTGAGGGTGCCCGAATCCATAAGGGTTCACGTGCACGGCAGTTTCCCCGAGATGGTCTTTCCGAAAGACTTCATTCTTCATCTCGTGGGGAGACTTGGAGCCGAAGGCGCAAACTATTGCTCGGTGGAATTTCACGGACCCGCGATGGCCGGCATCGGAATCCCCGGTCGGTTCACCATCTGTAATCTCTCGATGGAGATGGGCGCGAAGAACGCCGTCGTGCCCGTTGACAGAGTCACCACCGCGTTTTTCGAGGGTCTGAAAGTGACGGGCGGCAAGGCATTCCATCCCGATCCCGACGCGGCCTACGTGCGAGAAGAGACCTGCAACATATCGCTGATGGTGCCGCAGGTGGCCTGTCCCCACGGCGTCGACAACGTGAAGCCCGTCGCCGAAATGGAGGGCACGAGGATCGATCAAGCAGTGCTTGGCTCGTGCACTAACGGAAGAATTGAAGACTTGAGAGAAGCGGCATCCGTCATGGCCGGGAGACGTGTTCATCCTCACGTGAGGATGCTCGTTGTTCCCGCCTCGAGGACCGTTCTTCTCGAGGGAATAAGGACCGGCGTTATCACGGAGCTCATAGAGGCCGGGGCCGTGCTGGTGAATCCCGGGTGTGGTCCCTGTCTGGGCGCGCACGAAGGAATCCTCGCCGACGGCGAGATCTGCATCGCGTCGACAAATCGCAATTTCAAGGGCAGGATGGGGAGTCCGACATCCGAGGTCTATCTGGCAAGTCCTGCCACCGTGGCCGCGAGCGCGGTCGCCGGAAAGATAACGGATCCGCGAAGGGTGAAGTGAGTCAAGGAGGGCGGGTAGGTTGGAAACAATGAAAGGTCGAGTCTGGGTGCTCGGCGACAACGTCGACACGGACGTCATATATCCTGGGAAGTATCTCCCGATAATCGTTCCGGAGGAGATGGCGCTTCATGCGCTCGAGGGAGTCGACCCGCAGTTCGCGAGCAAGTTGAAACCGGGAGACATAATCGTCGCCGGCTCGAACTTCGGATGTGGTAGTTCGAGAGAGCAGGCCGCCACGTGTCTCAAAGCCGCGGGCGTGGCCGCGGTTGTTGCCGGTTCGTATTCGAGGATATTCTTCCGCAACGCCCTCAATCAGGGTTTGCCCCTCGTCGAATCAAGAGAATGCAGCAAGCGCGTCAAGGAAGGCGACGTCGTGACGATTGATTTTGGACGAGGGAAGATTCTCCTTCCCGGGGGAGAGATGTCTTTCGAGCCACTGCCTTCCTTTCTCACGGAGATACTCGAGGACGGAGGTCTCATAGAGCACACAAAAAAGAAGATCGCGAAGGAACAATAGCTGACGAGAGAATAGCTGGAGGATCTTATGGCCAGGTACACGATTGCATGGATGCCCGGGGACGGAATCGGAGTGGACGTTCTGGACGCGGCGAAGATTGTTTTTGATGCAATGGCGCTGGACGCCGAGTACGTCACCGCCGAGATAGGCTGGACCTGCTGGGAAAGATACGGAAACGCGCTTCCGGATGCCACGGTCGAGATTCTCAAGAACTCTACGTGCGGATTCTTTGGCGCCATCACTTCGAAGCCGCACGTTCCCGGCTACCGCAGTCCCATAGTCAAGATGAGGCAGCTCTTCGATCTCTACGTCAATCTGCGTCCCTGCAAGGCCTATCCGGGAAATCCTCTAAACCTGAAGGAAGGCATAGACCTCGTGATCTTCCGCGAAAACACCGAGGGCCTCTATTTCGGGGCAGAGTTCTTTCCGATGCCGAAGGAAATAGCCGGACTCGAAGGAGTGAAGGGAAGGGTCGATCCGAGCGAGACGGCAGTGTCACTCAGAGTGATAACGCGCAAGGGCTCTCACAGAATTGTTAAGGCCGCCTTTGAATACGCAAGAAAACACGAGAGGAAGAGTGTCACCGTGGTGCACAAGGCGAACGTCCTGAGAAAGACGTGCGGTCTCTTCCTGGAAGAAGCTCAGAAGGTCGCCAAGGAATTCGCGGACATCGAGTACAGAGAGGCCAACGTTGACGCAGTCGCCATGTGGCTCATCAAGAATCCGACCGATTATGACGTGTTCGTGACGACGAATCTCTTCGGCGACATAATCTCCGACGAGGCGGCCCAGCTCGTGGGAGGCCTCGGTTTTGCTTCGTCGGGCAACATAGGCGAGAAGTTTGCCGTCTTCGAGCCTACGCACGGCTCCGCCCCCAAGTACGCCGGCCAGTACAAGGTAAATCCCATGGCGACGCTGCTTGCGGCGAGATTGATGCTGGAATGGCTTGGAGAAACGGCGAAGGCTCAGAGGCTCGAAGCGGCAATAACCGCCGTAATAAGAGAGGGCAGGAAGAGAACGTACGACATGGGCGGAACCTCGACCACACTGGAAGTCGCTGAAGAAGTCGCAAGAAAAGTCTGAACGTGTGATTCGGGGGCATGATTGCAGGATTTGATCGAACCGCGTGACCTGGTATTGTAGTGACTCATTCGGAGGAATGGTTGATGAAGCAGGACAAACACATCTTCTTCTTCGGCGAGGAAGAAACTCACCTCGGTGTGGAGATCAAGGACGTCCTCGGAGGCAAGGGGGCCGGCCTTTTCGAAATGACAAGAGCAGGTTTCCGCGTGCCGCCGGGATTCACGATCAGTACGCGGGTTTGCAGAATCTACTATGAGAAAAATGGAGAACTTCCTCTCGACTATCTTGAGGAACAGGAAGAGAACCTCAAGCAACTTGAAAAGATCATGGGGAAAAATCTGGGAGACGACCGGGACCCGCTCCTCGTATCCGTGCGTTCCGGAGCCAAGTTCTCGATGCCCGGGATGATGGACACTATTCTCAATCTCGGTCTGGGCGACAAGAGCGTGGAGGGCCTGGCACGCAAGACGGCCAACGATAGGTTCGCTTACGACGCATACAGACGATTCATTCAGATGTTCGGCAGTGTCGTGCTTGGTGTGAGCAAGGCTCTCTTTGAAGAGGAACTTCAGGCGGTGAAGGCACGAAAGGGAGTGGAAGAAGATACCAGGCTCGATGCTCAAGACATGAAAGAGGTTTGCCGCCGCTTCAAGGAGCTGATCAAGCGCGAGAAGGGGATTGAATTTCCGCAGGATCCTCGCAGGCAGCTCGACATGGCGAGAGACGCCGTTTTCGGATCCTGGAACAACGAGCGGGCGATTTTCTACAGAAGGCAGAACTCCATACCTGACGAGATCGGTACGGCCGTGAACGTGCAGGCGATGGTCTTCGGAAACATGGGCAGTACTTCCGGCACGGGCGTGGGTTTCACCAGGAATCCTTCTAACGGAGAGAGAAAGTTCTACGGTGAATATCTGATCAATGCTCAGGGTGAAGACGTGGTGGCAGGGATACGAACCCCCAGACCCATCGACGAGCTTGCCGGGGAAATGCCGGACGTCTTCGAGGAACTCCAGGGTATCGTCGCGAAGCTGGAGCGCCACTACAGGGACATGCAGGACTTTGAGTTTACCGTGCAGGAGGGGAAGCTATACATACTTCAGACCAGAACTGCAAAGAGGACGGGGCCCGCGGCAGTCAAGATAGCAGTTGAGATGGCGAAGGAAGGCCTCATTAGCAAGGAGGAAGCGCTTCTTCGCGTAACTCCCGAGTCCTTGGATCAACTGCTTCACCGGCAGATTGACAAGAGCGCGAACTTGCGCGTCATTGCGCGAGGCCTTGCTGCGTCTCCGGGAGCGGCAAGCGGCGCCGTCGTGTTCAGTGCCGACGACGCAGTAGCGTGGTCGAAGAATCGCAAGAAAGTGATACTAGTCAGGAACGAAACAAACCCCGATGACATCCATGGCATGCACGCAGCCGATGGAATCCTCACCGCTACGGGAGGGATGACGTCTCATGCCGCCGTTGTAGCAAGAGGCATGGGCAAGACCTGCGTTGCAGGATGCGGGGCCGTGAAAGTGAACGAGAAGGAAAGATTCTTCACCGTAGGCAAGATAACGGTGAGAGAAGGAGACTTGATCACGATCGATGGCTCCACGGGCGACGTGATTCTGGGTGACGTCGGCACGGTTGAGGCAAAGGTCAGCGGGGAATTCGGAGAGTTTATGGGATGGGCCGACGGCGTCAGACGACTGAAAGTAAGGGCCAACGCCGACATACCCAGGGATGCCGCTCAGGCTAGAGCTTTCGGGGCACAAGGGATCGGTCTCTGCCGCACGGAGCACATGTTCTTTGCCGAAGAGAGATTGCCCGTAGTTCAGAAAATGATCATGTACGCGGCCGAAGCAAAAGCCACCGAAAGGGAAGTGCGCAACCTGGAAGCCCAGCTTGAGAAAGCTTCGTGGAAAGAAAAAGGGCAGCTTGAGACAGAGCTATCGGCAGCCAGGAAGAGAATGGAAGAACCCATGGGCATATACAAGGGCGCGCTGGCCGAGCTGCTTCCTTTCCAAAAAGCGGACTTCATAGGTCTCTTCAAGGAAATGGAGGGGCTGCCCGTTACCATCCGTACTCTGGATCCGCCGCTACACGAGTTCTTGCCCAAGAGGGAAGACCTCACGGCGGAGCTCGCATTGCTCCAGGAAAGGAAGGCGCCCCCCGAGCAAATCGAGAAGAAGAGCACCCTCTTACGCAGGGTAAACGATCTGCACGAGTTCAATCCAATGTTGGGTCACAGGGGATGCCGGCTCGGAATTGCCTTCCCCGAGATAACTGAAATGCAGGTTCGGGCGATCTTCGAGGCAGCGTGCGAGTTGGCCAAGGATGGTAAGACGATCGTCCCCGAGGTCATGATACCCCTGGTGGGACACGTGAACGAGTTTAGAGAACAAAAGGGAATAGTTGATAGAATGGCCAAAGAGACCATGGAAAAGTGTGGAGTGAAGATTGAGTACCTTGTCGGTACAATGATTGAATTGCCGAGAGCTGCTGTGACTTCGGACGAGATAGCCGGGGAGGCCCAGTTCTTCTCTTTCGGCACGAACGATCTCACCCAGATGACGTTTGGCTTTTCCAGGGATGACGCGGGGAAATTCCTCCCTCAATACATAGAGCAAGGCATACTCGAAAAAGATCCGTTTGTCACGATAGACCAGGACGGTGTAGGTCAACTCATGAGGCAAAGCGTTGAGAAAGGCAGAAAGGCAAGGCCGAATCTCAAGATCGGCATTTGCGGTGAACACGGAGGCGAACCATCGAGCGTGAATTTCTGCCACAAGCTGGGGCTTGACTACGTCAGTTGTTCACCGTTCAGAGTTCCTATTGCAAGGCTTGCCGCGGCACAAGCTCAACTCAGGGAAGCAGGGGTGGGAGAGAGCCTTTCGATTTGACCGCGGTTTTTCCACGAACCTATCTGTACGGACCTCTTGGGCGCACCCTCTTGCGCAATCACATATCCTTGCGTAACCGCACATCGAATCCCGCAATTCCAGCGCTTCTACCGAGCACTGCAAACGGCGCCACGTGGCATGCTTGTTGCAACCTGTGGTCTGAAACCGAAACTCCTTTAGTTTCAAGCTGAAAAGGGGAGTTTGCGGTAAGAGATTTGTCCTTGCGGAAAGGCTTCTTCCAATGCCGGGACGGAAGGTTTCCATGCTCCGACACCGACAGCTTACAGACATAGTGGCGCGGCAACGGCTTTTCGCGGTCCCAGTGAGGTTCGCCGCCGTCTGGGCAGTTCTTTCTCTTGTTGCTTCCGCGCCGTGCCTGGCCGCACCTGGGAGCGGCACTGCCGAAATGTGGCCCAACACGGACGCGGTGGCCGGCACGTACGGCCAATGGACCATCAGGTACACTGCCGCAGAGGACTTCGGCGGGGACGGGGGTACGGTGGCTATCGATATTCCTGAGGGATGGAGTGCTCCCCAGCTTTCGGACTCGACCGTGGAAGGATTCGTGCGGGCGACGCTCTCGGGTCTGTTTGATCCTGACTCGCTGGTCATAGTGGACAGAACGATTCGTCTGCATATCGGAAGTCTCCCCCAGAGCTTTAGCAACGGAGACTTCGTTGAAGTCATCTACGGCGGTTCATACAGTCTGGCCAGGGCGCAGACCACGGCGCCGGACTCCGCCTCATTCGTTGTGAAGAGCGATCCGGATGGTGACTCTCCACAGGCCCTCACGTCAGGCTCTCCCAAGATCAGCGTTCTCCCCGGGCCGAGTTCCAGAGTGGTCGTATTCTTCGCCGGGAGCGAAGCGGGTGAGATAGGCTTCACCGCCGATCAGAACTCCAACGTCTTCACGGCCAAGGGATTTGACGACTACGACAACCCCACGGGCGGAGTAAGCTGCACGTGGAGCGTCACGGGCGAAATCGGTGAACTCGTCGGCGGTAAGGATTCGACCATCACCCTTGACGCTGACAAGACCGGTACCGGATACATCATTGCCGAAGACGACTTCGCCCACGTCGACTCGACGGGGCTCGTCACGGTCACGAACGGAGCCTACACGCGGCTCGACGTTGCCCAGGCCGACACGGCTGTCGCCGGAGAAGATTTCTCTGTTGCGGCGGCCGCCCTCGATGCTGACGGAAACATCGTCACTACCGGGGTCGGAAGTGACGATGTGCTCACTTTGACCGCGTGGAGCGACTCCGTTGGCAGTGTGCCCGGAACCGGAAGTCTTTTCATAGCGACCATGGACCTTTCGCAGGGCCAGGGCAGTATCGATGAGAAGTATTTCGTGGCCGAGTCCATCTACATCAGAGCCGTCGATGACGCAGACACCACGATTCGCGATTTCGGCCCGACGCCTACTGTCGTCACGCCCGGAAGTCCTTCCGTCCTTGTCGTCATCCCGGACAGCTTGTTCCTCGTTGCCGGCACGCAAGGGACGTTTTTGTTCACGTCGCTGGACTCCTTCGGTAACGTATCTCCCGTGTCCTCTCCGCAGACTCTGCAACTAGCGACAAGCTCTGTCTCGGGAGAGTTCAGGGAAGTTGGGGGAGTGGACGAGATATTTGAGAAGGTGATGGCGGAGGATAGTTCACAGGTTTCCTTCGACTACTATGACATTGGGGCTGGCGAGTTCCAGATCACCGTGACGGACGTTGACACAAATACCCCGGCATTCCCCACAGTCACGACGTACGCTTCGATTCGTTATTCCGTAGAGGATACTCTTATTGTGTCCAGCGTATCGGATCCTGTCGTTTCCGGAACTTCGAGCGACGTTGTCGTTGAGGTGAGGGACAGGTTTGGGAACAGGGTGCCTGACTACGATGGGACAATCGAGTTTTCGAGCAGCGACGGCAACCCCGAGACCGTTCTTCCACCTGACTACACGTTTGTTCTGC
>JAPLKG010000016.1 GCA_026388185.1 Candidatus Eisenbacteria bacterium
GAGATGGTGATGCCTGGTGACAACGTGACGGTGGAGATAGAGTTGTTAACGCCGATCGCGTTGGAGAAGGAGTTGCGGTTTGCGATAAGGGAGGGCGGGCGCACTGTAGGAGCGGGCGTCGTCGCAGAAATACTAGACTGAGAACCGGTGCGGGTACGACCGGAGGCTTCAGTGCCTTCGTACCCGCGTCTTTGACTGTGGTCGTTTGATCCGGAAGCCAGAGGGTCGGTGAGCAAGGGTGCGCGAGCAAATAATACTAGCTTGTACTGACTGCAAGCAACGCAATTACACGTCAATGAAGGACAAGAGAAAGCATCCGGATAGGATCGAACTGAAGAAGTACTGTCCTTTTTGTCGTGTTCACACCTTACACAAGGAAACAAGATAACCGCCCCTGCATTGGGAGCGGGCTCTTGGAGCGGGCGGGCTCACCAGGCTCCGAGCGTACATGTCCCGGGAAGGCCTGTAGCTCTAACGGCTAGAGCACCGGACTCCAAATCCGGGTGTTGGGGGTTCGAATCCCTCCAGGCCTGCCAGACTATGATGGCCCGCTGGACGACCGATGAGAGTTGAAGTCGGATCCGGGGCCTGAAACAAGGAATAAGGAAGAGGAATTTGAAACAGTTCATCGAAAGGCTGAAGGTTTTCGTCAAGGAAGTTCGTCTTGAGATGTCGAAGGTCACGTGGCCGACCAGGGGTGAGCTACAAGACTCCACGATCGTGGTAATCGTTTCGGTCGTAGTGATCTCAGCTTTCATAGGCGTGATTGACTGGATTCTCTACTCGATGGTCAAACTCGCCTTCTAGCGACTGGGAGGGGCAAACGGAAGCGCAAGGGTCTGAAACCGGCAGCGAAAGTGTCAGCGAACGCGAGACTGTCACTGCAAAGCAGTGGTACGTAGTACACACATATTCCGGCCACGAAAACAAGGTCAAGACCAACATGGAGAGAGCCATCCACTCCAGGGGTCTTACCGAGAGTTTCGGCCAGATTCTTGTTGCCACTGAAGACTTTGCTGAGATGAAGAATGGAAAGAAAACAATCACGAAGCGAAAGACCTTTCCAAGCTACGTGCTTGTCGAGATGGAAATGACTAATCAGACCAGGGAGTTGGTCACCAACATACCTGGCGTTACGGGTTTTGTCGGCACGGGGCGAGACCCGCTTCCCTTGAAACAAGAGGAAGTGAGAAGGGTCCTTGGGCTTGATGCTGAGGGGAAAGCTGCGAAAGTCACTCCCGCGATACCTTTCAAGATCGGGGAACATGTGAAGGTAGTAGACGGCCCCTTCAGCGACTTCACGGGGATTGTTGACGAGATAAATCCGGAACGGGGGAAAGTCAAGGTCATGGTGAGCATATTTGGGAGAGCTACCCCAGTTGAGCTTGACTTTCTCCAAGTTCAAAGTATTTAGGATTCACGTTGCGCTCCTTCGGGGGGCGATCCAGTTGTCTGGTCCCACCCAGGGACATCGGTGAGTCCTTGTCTTCTGTGTCTGCTTGTTAGGATTGGCTTCGGTTTTGGAGCCGACTGGGGAGAGAAGAAATGGCCAAGGTTGTAGCCGCGACAGTAAAGCTTCAGATCCCAGCGGGTAATGCGACCCCCGCCCCGCCGGTTGGTCCCGCCTTGGGGCAACATGGCGTCAACATTGTGGAATTCTGTAAGGCCTTCAACGCGAGAACTCAGGGGCAGCCCGGATTGATTATCCCGGTCGTGGTCACGATTTTCAAAGACCGTTCCTTCAGTTTCATTACGAAAACTCCGCCCGCTTCAATTCTGTTGAAGCGGGCCGCCGGCATCGCGAAGGCTTCGGGCGAACCGAACAGGGTCAAGGTCGCGCAGGTGACGAAAGAGCAGGTCAGGGAAATCGCACTGCTCAAAATGCCGGACCTCAATGCTGCAAGCCTGGAAGCCGCAATAAGGATGGTAGAAGGCACTGCCCGAAGCATGGGAATAGAAGTCTCGGGTTGAGTCCGAGACCGGGATTGAAGAGCTCTCGTTCACAAGAGGTGTGAGTCCATGAAGCTTGCGAAGAGGTACAAGGCTGCCGCCGAGTCCTTTGATAGATTGACGAGGTATTCTCTTGCCGAAGCCGTCGACATAGTGAAGAAGAACGCAACCGCGAAATTCGACGAGACGATCGAGGTTGCGGCGCGCCTGGGAGTGGACCCGCGTCATTCAGAACAGCAGGTGAGAGGAACGCTCGTGCTGCCTCACGGAATTGGAAAGAGCGTGAAGATCCTCGTCATTACGAAGGGCGAGAAAGAGAAGGAGGCCAGGGACGCCGGCGCAGATCTTGTGGGCGCGGAAGAATACGTGGCCAAGATCAGGGAAGGTTGGCTGGACGTTGACAAGATTGTTGCGACCCCGGACATGATGAGCGAGGTCGGCAAGCTCGGGAAGATCCTCGGGCCCAAAGGCCTCATGCCGAATCCGAAGAGTGGAACGGTGACCTTCGATGTTACCAAGGCCATCAAGGAACTCAAGGCGGGCAAGATAGAGTACAGGACCGACAAGGTCGGCAATATTCACGTCCCGATCGGCAAGGCCTCCTTTGATAAGGAAAAGCTCGTGGAGAACATCACGGTTTTTGTGAGGGAACTTGTGAGAACCAGGCCGGCCTCGGCGAAGGGACAGTATTTCAAGAACCTGTCCATAAGTTCAACGATGAGCCCCGGCGTCAAGCTCGACGTTCAGGCCCTACTGGCGGCAATGAAGCAGTAGGTTCGCTGAGCGCTTGGTGGATTCATCGAGCGTCGGGCGGTCTCGTCGAGCACGACGATGTTGAAAGAACGATCTTGGAAGAGCAACCGGGACACTGAGAGGAAAAGCAATGGCGACACCTGAAAAAGAACAGGCCGTAGCTCAACTCGTTGAGAAGATCAATACCGCGAAAGCCATCATAGTGACGGATTACAGCGGGATGGACGTTCTCTCCATCTCCGAACTGAGGAAGAGGTGCAGGGCAGCGTCGGTAGAGTACAAGGTCGTCAAGAATACACTGACCAAAATCGCGATCCAGCAGACCCAGTACGGTCTTCTGGCGGACAAAATCGAGGGGCCCACTGCCCTTGCTCTCAGCGTGACAGATGAGATTGCCCCCGCGAGAGTCCTCTGCGAATTTCGCAAGGATCATGAGCTTCCGAAGATAAAACTCGGCCTTGTTGAAGGAAGGATTGTGAATTCCGCGGACGTTGGAAGGCTGGCCTTTCTGCCGCCCAAGAAGGTTCTTCTCGGGCATTTCGCAGGCACTCTCAGAAGGCCGCTTTCAATGTTTTCGTTTGCCCTGACTTTCAAGCTCCGTCAGCTTGCGGTCGCTCTGGAAGAGCTGAAAAAGAAAAAGACGGAGTGAGTAGGCGGGGCAGGAATGACTTTGCAGCACGGAGGTGAAGGATGAGCGAAGCAGGAAAGGGAGTCCCAAAGAAAGTTGTGACAAAGAAAAAAGTCTTGAAGGAACAAGAGGTCTCCTCCGCTGAGGAGACCACGGGATCGCCGTCAGAGGAAGTAGCGGAGGGTACAGTCGATATGAGCAACGTTGACAAGGTGATGGATCTGCTTGAGGGAATGACAATTCTTGAGGTCGACGACCTCGTGAAGAAGCTTGAGGAGAGATTCGGCATCACGGCAGCAATGCCGGCGGCTTTTGCCGCGGGTGCTGCGCCAGGCTTGGCGCAGGCTGCGCAGGTGCCCGTTGAGGAAGAGCAGACGGAATTCGACGTAGTCCTCAACGCTGCGGGCGAGAAGAAGATTCAGGTTATCAAGGTGGTGCGCGCTATCACCGGTCTAGGTCTCAAGGAGGCCAAGGACCTGGTAGATGGTGCCCCGAAGCCCGTTAAGGAGAAGATCAACAAGAACGAGGCCCAGGACATCAAGACCAAGCTCGAAGAAGTGGGGGCTGTTGTTGAGATCAAGTAGCCGAGCTCGTTACTCCATTCAAAGAAGGGTGTGACTGTCTTGAAAGCTGATCGCTACGACGATAAGAAGAATTTCAGCAAGATCGACAAGCAGTGGAGTGTGCCGCTTCCCAACTTGCTGGACGTACAACTGCAATCGTTCAAGGCGTTCTTGCAGACTGACAAGACTCCCCAGGAAAGAGCCAATGAGGGCCTCCAGGAGGTCTTCAGCAGCGTGTTTCCGATAGCGGACACTCGAGAGATGTACTCGCTTGAGTTCGTCAGCTATGACATTGGGGAACCGAAACACAGCGTCGAAGAATGCCAGGGCCGGGACTTAACCTTTTCGGCCCCTCTCAAAGCTACCCTTCGGCTGCGCATCAGGGAGGTAGTTGACGGCGAGAAACGGGACAAAGAGATTGTCGAGCAAGAGGTCTACCTCGGCGAGCTGCCGCTCATCACTGACAAAGGCACCTTCATCATCAACGGCGCCGAGAGAGTTATCGTAAGTCAATTGCATCGTTCGCCCGGCGTTTTCTTTGACGAGCTCATACACCCAAACGGCAAGAAACTGTTTTCGGCCAGGATAATTCCTTATCGCGGTTCGTGGGTCGAGTTCAGTCTGGACGCTAACGATGTGATGTACGTTCATATCGATAGAAAGCGAAAGCTGCCCGTGACCGTCCTCCTGAGAGCCCTGAGTTTCCAGAGCGAGAAGGAAATATTGGAACTGTTCTATCCTGTTGCCGAAGAGGAAGTGCCCAGGGCGGGGACCAAGAGGTCAGAGGAGCTCTTGGGCAAGATTGCGGCTGAGGATTTCGCTGACGAGGAAACCGGCGAGGTTCTTCTCGAAGCAAACGAGCCGATTACCGAGGCCGCTCTGGCCGACGTGAGAAAAGCGAAGCTCAAGAGGGCGAAAAGAAAAATAATTAGGTACTTCGAGATACCCTACGCGGCTGAGGCCGACGTCATTCGGAATACTCTGAAGAAAGATGCCTGTAAGAGTGAAGAAGATGCTCTGGCGAGAATCTACAACTTGCTGCGGCCCGGTGATCCTCCGAGGACCGATACGGCGCGCGAGATATTGAACAGACTCTTTTTCAATCCCAGACGTTATGACCTCGCCAGAGTCGGAAGATACAAGCTGAATCAGAAGCTCGATCACGCCGCACTTCTTAGCGACAAGTTTAAGGCGCCGCCTCGCACTCGCAGCATCCTCTGCAAAGAGGACTTCATCGCGATCATAAAGTACCTGCTCAAGATGAGGGAAAGCGAGGAGAGCGGGGAGCCGATGGCCCCGGATGATATCGATCATCTGGGAAACAGAAGGGTTCGCTCCGTGGGAGAGCTCCTCGGCAACCAGTTCAACATCGGTCTGGCCCGCATGGCAAGAATAATCAGGGAGAGGATGGCACTGCAGGACGCGGAGAACGTCACGCCGTACGATCTCATAAACGCTCGGACAATCTCTGCCGTCATTCAGAGTTTCTTCGGAAGCAGCCAGCTCTCTCAGTTCATGGACCAGACCAATCCGCTCGCCGAATTGACGCACAAGAGAAGGCTGAGCGCTCTCGGTCCTGGTGGTCTAACGAGAGACAGAGCGGGTTTCGAGGTGAGGGACGTTCACTACACGCACTACGGCCGGATGTGTCCGATCGAGACGCCGGAAGGCCCGAACATAGGCCTCATCTCGTCGCTGAGCTCCTACGCGAGGGTCAACGAGTTTGGATTCCTCGAGACTCCCTACTGGAAGGTCACCTCTGGCGTCATCGAGCGAAGCAAGATCCACTATCTTTCTGCCGACGAAGAGGACAAGTACAAGATCGCACAGGCCAACACCCCCGTGGGGAGCGACGGCAAGCTTCAGGGCGACCAAATTCAGGTCAGATACAAGGGTGAGTTCCCGGTCGTCGCTCGCAGCGAAGTTGACTACATGGATATTTCTCCCATCCAGCTCGTCAGTCCTGCTGCGGCCCTGATCCCGTTCCTGGAGCACGACGACGCCAACAGAGCCCTCATGGGATCCAACATGCAGAGGCAAGCCGTGCCGTTGCTCAAGACGGAGACGTCACTCGTGCTGACCGGCCTGGAAGGGAAGGTGGCGGAGGATTCTGGCGCTCTCATTTTTGCGAAGCGCGCCGGAGCAATCGAAAGCGTGTCCGCCGACACCATCATAGTTAGACCCGAATCGGATGAAGGTGAGACCATAGAGTTCGACGAATTCGGTGGTCTCGACGTTTACAGACTTACCAAGTTCAGACGCTCAAACCAGGACACGTGCATAAATCAGAGACCGCTCGTGAAAGAAGGCGAGAAGGTCAGGGCCGGCCGGGTCATAGCCGACGGGCCTGCCACCAAAGATGGAGAACTTGCCCTGGGCGCAGACGTGCTCGTCGCTTTCATGCCCTGGGGCGGCTACAACTTTGAAGACGCCATTCTTGTGAGCGAGAAGCTCGTGAAGGAGGACCGCTTTACTTCGATACACATTGAGGAGTTCGAGCTTCAGGTCCGTGATACAAAGAGGGGAACGGAAGAGATTACTCGTGAGATTCCAAACGTCAGCGAGGAAGCCGTCAAGGATCTGGACGAAGACGGAATCGTAAGAATAGGCGCCCACGTTAGGGCGGGGGACATCCTCGTCGGCAAGGTGACTCCGAAGGGTGAGACGGACCTGACGCCGGAAGAGAGGCTTCTCAGGGCCATATTCGGCGAGAAGGCAGGCGACGTGCGCGACGCTTCCCTCAAGGCGCCTCCAGGCATGGACGGCATCGTGATCGACATAAAGGTCTTCTCCAGGAAAGAGAAGGACGAGGTCACGAAGAAGCAAGAAAAGAAAGAGTCTGATCGTCTGAAGAGAATGGTTCGGAAGGAAAAGGACAGAATCTTTGAAATCCGCGACGCCCAGCTTTCCAAGATTCTTGCGGGAAAAACGATCCAGCAGATTCGTAGGGAGAGTAACGGCAAGATAATGTTCCGAGGCGGGAAGAAGTTCACGGGCAACGTCCTTTCCAAGATCGAGCTCACAGACATTCCCTGGAATTCTCAGATTACCAAAGATCACGAGACGAACGGAAGATTCTGGCAGGTCATGGCTGCTGCCGAAAAGGCACTCGAGAACATCGACAAGCAATTGGCAAAGGACTTGGAGAGGTTGTCGAGGGGTGATGAGCTTGCACCCGGTGTCGTAAAGCTAGTGAAGGTTTACGTGTCCAGAAGGCGCAAGCTGTCCGTGGGCGACAAGATTGCCGGGCGGCATGGTAACAAGGGAGTTGTCGCAAAGATTCTTGCCGAGGAAGACTTGCCTTACCTTCCCGACGGGACTCCCGTAGAAATGGTGCTGAATCCTCTGGGTGTTCCTTCCAGAATGAACCTGGGTCAGATACTTGAAACACATCTTGGCCTGGCCGCCAAGGCCCTCGGTTTCAGAGCCGTGACCCCCGTTTTTGGAGGCGCAACGGTTGAAGAGATCAAGCAATTGCTTGGGGAGGCCGGTCTCTCCGAGGATGGGAGAACGGCTCTCTATGACGGAAGAACGGGCCAAGTGTTCGATCAACCTGTGACAGTCGGCCACATCTACATGATGAAACTCTCACATCTCGTCGACGACAAGATACACGCTCGCTCCATCGGTCCGTATTCCCTGGTTACCCAGCAGCCTTTGGGCGGCAAGGCCCAGTTCGGCGGCCAGAGATTCGGTGAGATGGAGGTGTGGGCTCTTGAAGCCTTCGGAGCCGCTTACACGCTTCAGGAGCTTCTAACGGTGAAGTCGGACGACGTCTCCGGAAGATCAAAGATTTACGAAGCAATTGTGAAGGGAGAAAACCCACCTGAGCCTGGCGTTCCTGAATCTTTCAACGTGCTTGTGAAGGAACTCCAGAGTCTCTGTTTGGACGTGCAATTCGAGGAAGGCGACAGAGAGTGAGTTTGAGACAGGCACTCTAGTGGGCCTTGTTTCGAAGGGAGAGAGAGAAGATGCAGGACATGATTCGTTCCGAGGGGCTTTTGGGAGGACGGATGACTCTCACAAAGACGGACGATCGTGAGGCCAGAAGACGTTTTAGTTTCAACTCGATTCGGCTTCAGCTTGCTTCTCCTGAGGTTATGCGAAGCTGGTCACACGGGGAAGTGACCAAGCCCGAGACAATCAACTACAGGTCGTTCAAACCCGAGAAGGACGGACTCTTCTGCGAGAAGATATTCGGGCCGGTAAAGGACTGGGAGTGCAACTGCGGAAAATACAAGCGAATTCGTTACAGGGGAGTCGTCTGCGACAGATGCGGTGTTGAGGTGACGTTGGCAAAGGTGCGCCGTGAGAGACTCGGTCACATTGACCTCGCAGTGCCGGTGGCTCACATCTGGTTCTTCAAGAGCGTTCCCAGCAGGATAGGCCATCTCTTGGACATGGGCATCAAGGAGTTGGAAAGGGTTCTCTACTACGAGTCCTACGTTGTCCTTGACCCGGGCGATACCAACCTCAAGAAGAAAGAACTCATAACGGAAGAGCAGTACAACGAGCTTGTTGATGAAGGAAAGCAGTTCGTGGCCAGAATGGGTGGGGAAGCTATCAGGGGGCTCCTCGCCGAGATAGACCTCAACGAATATTCTGCCGAACTTCGCCTCCAGGCCAAGGTTGAGACGAGCGCGCAGAGAAAGAAAGAGACTTTGAAGCGGCTGAGGATCGTGGAGGCCTTCAGGCAGAGCGGCAACAGGCCCGAGTGGATGATACTCACGGCCATTCCTGTTCTGCCTCCAGATTTGAGACCTCTGGTCCCGCTCGAAGGAGGCCGTTTTGCCACGAGCGATCTCAACGACCTTTACCGAAGGGTCATAAACAGAAACAACAGGCTCAAGAAACTCGTAGAGATAAAGGCTCCCGAGGTGATTTTGCGCAACGAGAAGAGGATGCTTCAGGAAGCCGTAGACGCGCTATTCGACAACGGAAGAAGGTCCCGCGCCGTTCGGGGTCAGGGCAATCGTCCCCTCAAGTCTTTGAGCGACATGCTGAAGGGAAAGCAGGGCAGGTTCAGACAGAATCTGCTTGGCAAGAGGGTGGATTACTCGGGCCGTTCGGTGATCGTTGTGGGCCCGGAACTGAAGCTTCACGAATGCGGACTTCCCAAGACGATGGCCTTGGAGCTGTTCAAGCCTTTCATCATAAGGAAGCTGGAAGATAGAGGTCTTGTCCAGACGGTCAAGAGTGCGAAGAGACTCGTTGAGAGAGAAAGGCCTGAGGTTTGGGACATACTGGGGGAGATAATCGAGGGACATCCCGTTCTTCTCAACAGAGCGCCCACCCTTCATAGACTAGGAATCCAGGCTTTCCAGCCCGTGCTGGTTGAAGGGAAGGCCATCAAGATACACCCGCTGGTTTGCGCGGCGTTCAACGCCGACTTTGACGGCGACCAAATGGCCGTTCACGTTCCTCTCTCCTACGAAGCGCAGATCGAAACGCTTTTGCTCATGATGGCGCCTCACAACATCCTGCTACCGGCAAACGGCAGGCCGGTTGCCACGCCGAGCCAGGACATTGTGCTCGGGTGTCATTACCTGACCAAGGAGAGATCGGGCGCAAAGGGCGAGGGCAAGCTCCTTTCCGGTCCGGACGAAGTTAGAGCGGCCTTTGAGGAAGGAGCCATCTCGCTTCACGCCAAGATCAAGGTGAGGCTGAACGGCGAAACAATCGAAACTTCCGCCGGTCGCGTGTTCTTCAACGAAATCATGCCCCCGGGTCTTGGTTATTCCAACATTCTGCTCGACAAAAAGGCTCTGGAGAATCTGGTCTCCACCTGTTACCGGAAGCTGGGCCCGACCGCTACCGCGAAGTTCCTCGACGACTTGAAGGAACTCGGGTTCGAACAGGGTACGAGAGCCGGTATCACCGTCTCGATCGACGACATTCTCATACCGCCTGCGAAACCGCAGATTATTGCACAGGCAATGAAAGCGATAGAAGAGCTTCGCAAGTCCTATCTGAAGAATGCCATCACGGACGGCGAGCGCTACAACAAGGTGATCGACACCTGGACCCATGCCACGACTGAGGTAGAGAAGGAAACTTACAGCAACCTGAAGGCCGACAGACAGGGGTTCAATCCCATCTTCATGATGGCCGAGTCCGGTTCAAGGGGTAGCAGGGAACAGATAAGGCAGCTTGCGGGCATGAGAGGCCTCATGGCTAAGCCGCAGAAGAAAATCACCGGAGGCTTTGGCGAGATTATTGAATCACCGGTGTTGCGAAACTTCAGAGAGGGACTCACAGTGTTGGAGTACTTCATCTCCACGCACGGCGCGAGAAAGGGACTGGCCGACACGGCGCTCAAGACTGCGGACGCCGGCTATCTCACGAGGCGTCTCGTGGACGTGGCTCAGGACGTTATAGTGACGCAGGAAGACTGCGGAACCATTCTCGGCCTCGAGGTTGGCACTCTGAAGGAAGGCGAAGAGATAATAGAATCGCTCAGCGACAGAGTGGTGGGGAGGGTTGCGGCAGAAGACGTGGTCGATCCGATTGCCGGAGAGGTGCTTGTTGAGGCAGGCGAGGAGATCGTCGAGGAAGCGGCGCGGCAGATGGAGGATAGCGGAATAGAAAGAACGTGGATCAGATCCGTGCTCACCTGCGAAGCGAAGCGTGGCGTGTGCGCCAAATGCTATGGCCGAAACCTCGCGAGTGGCAGGATGGTGGACGTCGGCGAAGCCGTCGGTGTCATTGCCGCCCAGAGCATTGGTGAGCCCGGCACCCAGCTTACGCTCCGAACATTCCACATCGGAGGGACCGCCAGCAGGATCGTGGAGCAGTCCATCATAAAAGCCAAGTCAGACGGAGCCGTGAGGTTCAAGCACGTCGAGACGGTGCGCGGCAAACCGGACGGTCGTCTCGTGGTCGTGGGTCGTAAAGGCGAGATCGAGGTAATTGACAAGGAGAAGCACGTCCGTCACAAGTTCAATCCGCCTTACGGTGCCAAGCTCTTCGTTGAGGACGGTGCCGAGGTGACGAAAACCGACGACCTCTTCGAATGGGACACTTACAACACGCCCGTCCTGGCCGAAAAGAGCGGCAAGGTTTCGTTCGTCGACATCGTTGACAAGTTCACCTTGAGAGACGAGTGGGACGAAAACACCGGCCAGAGACATAGAGTCGTAACCGACGACAACGAAAAAATCAGGCAACCGAGGCTGGAGGTTCTTGATTCCAAAGACAAGAGAATCGCGTCGTACCTGATTCCAACCGGCGCAAGGCTCCTGGTGCGGAACGGTCAGAAGGTGGAGGCCGGAGAGGTGCTCGTGAAGATTCCTCGCGACATTACGAAGACGCGCGACATCACCGGCGGCCTCCCGAGAGTTTCCGAACTCTTCGAAGCCAGGAAACCCAAGGACCAGGCCACCGTGACGGAGATCGACGGCAAGATTGAGTTTGGCGCGGTGAGTCGTGGAATGAGAAAGCTCACGGTAAGGAACGAGAACGGCGAAGAGAGGGAATACCTTGTCCCTGCCGGAAAGCACATGCACGTGAGGGACGGCGACCTCGTGAAGGCCGGCGACCGGCTTACCGAAGGTCCGACCAATCCGCACGACATCTTGAAGATAAAGGGAATCAAAGAAGTGCAGGAGCACCTTGTGGACGACATTCAGGAAGTCTACAGACTCCAGGGTGTGCGTATCGACGACAAGCACATCGAAGTGATAGTGAGACAGATGCTCCAGAAAGTGCGCATCGAGGATCCCGGCGACACAAACTTCCTTGAAGGAGAACAGGTTGACAAGGTGCAGCTCAGGGAGGAACAGGAGCGCGTGGAGGCCGAAGGCGGCAACCGCGCCACATTCCAGCCCCTGCTTCTGGGCATAACAAAAGCCTCGCTCAGCACACAGAGTTGGATCTCGGCCGCCTCTTTCCAAGAGACGACGAGAGTCCTTACCGAAGCCTCGATCCAAGGGACCAGGGATTATCTGAGGGGCCTCAAGGAGAACGTCATTATCGGCCATCTGATACCTGCCGGTACGGGGTTGTCGAGGTACAGAAGTCTCAAGGTGGAGGAAGAGGCACCGGAAGCTGAAGAAGCGGACAAAGAAGTTGGTGAGGTTCAGTCTGCGTAGTGGACGCAGCGGACCCAATGAGAATCCGATGGATGGTAGCGTAAATGGTAATGACAGCATCGCGACGGCCCAGAAAAGGCTTCAGAGAACCGGAGGTTTGATTTGCCGACCCTGAATCAGCTTTTGAGATTTGGAAGGACGGACGTAGGCAGGAAATCTTCTGCACCCGCTCTCAGGGGTTGTCCCCAGAAGCGGGGCGTGTGCACGCGAGTATATACTTCAACTCCCAAGAAGCCGAACTCCGCGCTGCGAAAAGTGGCAAGGGTAAGGTTGACCAACGGGATTGAAGTTACCTGTTACATCCCGGGCGAAGGGCACAACCTGCAAGAGCATTCGATTGTGCTCATCAGGGGTGGCAGGGTCAAGGATCTGCCGGGCGTTCGATATCACATTATCCGCGGAGCGCTTGATACGAGCGGTGTCGAGGGACGGACCCAGAGCAGGTCGAAGTACGGCACGAAGAAGAAGAAGGCAGCAGTCTAGTCTTGGAGCCGCCTCTGTCGGGAAACTGGAGGAAGTAGATGCCGAGAAAAAAGGTAATTGAGCGGAGGGAGTTGCCGCCCGACCCGCAATACGGCAGCGTGCTCGTCGCGCGATTCGTCAACGCTCTCATGAGTGAGGGAAAAAAGAGCACTGCCGAGAGGATTTTCAACGAGGCAATGAAGCTAATCGAAAAGAAGACCGGACAGGACGGACTGAGTCTCACCAAGACCGCCCTCAACAACGTGAAACCCGTTCTAGAAGTGAAGTCGAGACGTGTTGGTGGTGCGACTTATCAAGTTCCAGTCGAGGTCAGGCCGGAACGGCGCACGGCTCTTGGTATACGCTGGCTGATCGCGTTTGCCACCGCGAGGCCGGATCACACAATGCAGGAGCGACTTGCCGGCGAGATTATCGCCGCGTCCAAGAACGAAGGCGGAGCGATCAAGAAGAGGGAAGATACTCACAAGATGGCCGAGGCCAACAAGGCCTTTGCTCACTACAGGTGGTAATTACTGCCGGGCGAGCGAGGCTCTGCCCGGTTTGAAGGGACCTCCATGGGGCTCTTGGGCTTTGAAAGATGTGAGGTCGTGGGAATCGACGAAACCCGCAAGGGTGGAGGTTTTGAGTGTCTAGACAGACACCGCTGGAAAGAACCAGAAACATCGGCATCGCGGCCCACATCGATGCCGGCAAAACCACCGTCACCGAACGGATGCTTTTCTACTCGGGAAGAGTCCACAGAATTGGTGAGGTTGACGATGGCGCTGCGACCATGGACTGGATGGAGCAGGAAAAGGAGCGCGGCATCACTATTACTTCGGCCGCGACGACTTGCTACTGGCGTGATCACCGAGTCAACATCATCGACACGCCGGGTCACGTTGACTTCACGGTCGAGGTCGAGCGCTCTCTCAGGGTTCTTGACGGCGTCGTGGCTGTGTTTTGTTGCGTTGGAGGTGTCGAGCCGCAGAGCGAGACCGTCTGGAAGCAGGCGAATCGCTACAAGGTTCCGCGCATCGCATTTGTGAACAAACTGGACCGCGTGGGTGGCGATTTCTGGCGTGTCGTAGGAATGATACGCGATAGATTGGGCGCCAGACCCGTTCCCATTCACGTTCCTATAAGGAATGGCAACGAGGAATATGTTGGAATGATTGACCTGGTGGACATGACGGCCATGACGTACGACGCAGATCCCATGGTGACTACATACAACGTCGAGCCTCTGAGTGGCGACGGCATTTCTTCACGTTTCGGGAACCGGTACGTTGAGCTGGCCAGAGAAAAGAGGAAAGAACTTCTGGAAGAAGTGGCGGAGTTCGACGACGACGTGATGCATGTCTATCTGGATAACAAGGAACCTGAGCCGGAGAGTATCATGAGAGCTCTCAGAAAAGGGACTCTCTCGGGCTCCATAGTCCCGGTGTTGGGTGGCGCCGCCGTCAGAAACAAGGGGGTTCAGAGATTGATGGACGCCGTCGTGGATTTTCTTCCGTCTCCTCTGGACGTACTACCGGTGGAGGGAGTGAACCCCAAAACGTCGAAGGTCGAGACAAGGCGTCCGGACGAGAACGCGCCTTTCTCGGCTCTGGCTTTCAAGATCATGGTTGATCCGTACGTGGGAAGGTTGACCTTTTTCCGAGTCTATTCCGGAAAGGTGAAGTCGAATTCCACGATCTACAACGCGACCAGGGGAACGAGCGAGAGAGTCGGCCGGCTCCTGGAGATGCACGCGAACAAGAGGGAAGAGCGCGACGTGGTCTATTGCGGGGACATTGCTGCTGCGGGGGGATTCAAGAAGGTTTCCACTGGAGACACCTTGACCGACAGGGCCCACCCGATTGTGCTTGAACCGATACGTTTCCCCGAGCCCGTGATCGCCGTCGCCATCGAACCAAAGACAAAGGCAGACGAAGACAAGCTTTCAGAGGCTCTGGCAAAACTGGCCGAGGAAGATCCAAGCTTCAGGGTGAAGAGCGACGAAGAAACGGGTCAGACCATCATTTCAGGAATGGGCGAGCTTCACCTGGACATTCTCGTGGAGAGAATGCTGAGAGAGTTCGATGTGGCCGCAAACGTCGGCAAGCCGCAGGTCGCCTACAGAGAGACCATTACACGGGCGGCCGAGGCGAGGGGCAAGTTTATCAAGCAAAGCGGCGGCAAGGGGCAGTACGGCGACGTCCTGCTCAGGGTCGAGCCCCTCGAGAGCAGGATCGGGTTTGAATTCGTGTCAAAAATCTCCGGTGCAGTCCTGCCGCGACAGTTCATTCCTCCGATCAAGAGAGGCATCGAGGAGGCCATGGAGAACGGCGTGGTCGCAGGGTATCCCGTCACCGGAGTCAAAGTGACGCTTCTGGACGGCACTTATCATGACGTTGATTCGTCCGAGCTGTCGTTCGAGATTGCCGCGTCGATAGGTTTCAAGGACGCAGTGATGAAGGGCGACCCCAAGCTACTCGAACCCGTCATGCAGGTCGAAGTTGTTGTGCCGGATGAATACATGGGTGATATAATCGCAGACTTGAGCTCCAAGCGGGGCCGCATCGAGGGTATGGCCGCGCGCTCCGACGGTAGGGTGATCGATGCGACCGTACCACTGAGCGAGATGTTCGGCTACTCTACAAGACTTCGCTCGCTGAGTCAGGGACGTGCGATTTACACTATGGAATTTGCGAGATACGAGTTAGTTCCGGAAGAACTTTCGGACAAGATCATCACGCGCTTGCGCGGATGCTAAACATCGGACAAGACCTAGTAGGAGGTAGAGCTGATGTCAAAGGCTCGGTTTGAGCGGAAGAAGCCGCACGTTAATGTTGGGACGATAGGGCACGTGGATCATGGGAAGACGACGTTGACAAGTGCGATAACGATGTATTTGGCGAAGCGGGGGTTGGCGA